>JBBRUI010000119.1:0-12475 GCA_038247945.1 Bacteroidota bacterium
GAGCACGCTAAGCTCGGTCTATAACATGGTGTCGTCAATTCTCTCCCGCGATATTTATCAGGGGTGGATTCGTCCTGAGACAAACGATCAGGGTTTGTTAAAAGTGGGCCGGCTCTTCTCTGTCGGACTCGGGATCCTCGTAACGGCGCTTGCGGTGTTTTTTGTGAATAGCCAGTTCGGCATATTCAATCTTATGCAAGCCTTCTTCACGCTGTTGAACATTCCTGTTGTCGTCCCTGTAGCGTTCGGGCTTCTGTTTCGGCGTGTACCAAAGTGGTCTGCAGTCGGATCGATTACGTGGGGACTTATTGTCGGTATTACCACCCGGTATGTGCTCGGCTGGGATATCGGTCCGCAAGTATATCTCGCGTTCGTAATGTCTGCCTCCATTTTCATCGGCTCGTACAGGCTGGGTAAACTCTACAGGGAAAACAAAACAACCCTGACGCTCATTTGTCTTGCCGTGGCTCTGGTGTGTGCCGGTCTGTTCGCCTACACCATCGTTGGTGAAGTTGCAACATGGCAACAGTTGCTCGCGATTACAAGCGCTCTTTTGCTGGCGATAAGCCTGTTCGTGTTCTCGAACCTGTTCGCTTCGGAAACCGTCGAGCAACGTCAGATCATCGACGAATTTTTCAAGAAGCTGGATACGCCTGTGAATGTTGCGAAAGAAGTTTTCGGCGCAGGAAGAAAACAAATCTCCACGTTTCCGCTAGTCGGAGGGACAACGATCGTTATGGGTTTGCTGATGAGCCTGATCTTCTTTACTGATGTCGATGTCAAAGAAGTTCCAGTCCTCGGCGCAATGGTGATCATCATGATCGTGTTCGGCGCGCTCATGTGGTACTTCGGGAAAAAATCTGAGATTCGGAGCGCAGAACAATATGAAGAGAAGTCGCATTGACAGTCTATGGCAAACGTGTATTGGTTACCGGAGGCTCACGGGGAATTGGTCTGGCGAGTGCCGAAGCTCTTGCGCGCGAGGGCTGCGATGTGGTGCTCAATCACTTCAACGATACAACAAAAGCCGAACATGAATGTCGGCGGCTGAGTGAAGCATATGCCAGGAAAGCATACCAAATTGATGCCGACGTTGCCAATGGCAAAGCAGCGCGTGGAATGGTGGAGAAAGCCGCTGAATTATTAGGTGGACTCGATATTGTTCACAGCAACGCGGGCATTTGTCAGTTTACTCCTTTCATGGAAATTGACGATGAGAATTGGCAGCGGCATATCGACGTCAACTTCAGCGGAAGCTTCTACGTAACGCAGCAGGCGGCGAAAGTGATGATACAACAGAATTCGGGCGGACGTATTATTTTCACCGCAAGCATCGGATCGTTCCGTTCGAACACGACGCAAACTCATTACTGCGCGACGAAAGGTGGGGTCCATCTCCTTGCACAAGGAATGGCGATTGAACTCGCGCAATACGGCATAACGGTTAATTGCATCGCGCCCGGCTGGATTCACACGGACATCAACGATGCTGCATCGCGGGACTCTGAATCTGTAAACAAATGGCTCACAGGTCATTGTCCGGTTGGCAGATTGGGAAAACCCGACGACATGCAGTCGGCAATTCTTTTTCTCGCGAGCAAAGAATCCGGCTACGTTACGGGCTCAACAATTTCGATTGATGGCGGATGGAACGCGCAGCTATGAATTCTTACAAGATCACGGCTTACGTTCTGGGCGTTCCTTCCTGCTGCTGTAAGATCCGCTGGCAACCGAACGACATAAAGGAGGCGTGATTGGATAAGAGTGTGTATGATTTTTCCGGAAAGGTTGCCTTCGTTACCGGCGCCGGAAGTGGAATAGGTGAACAAACAGCAAAGCAATTTGCCGAAGGAGGAGCGCAAGTCGTTGCAATTGATCGCAATGAAGAAAAACTGAAAACTGTCGTTGCGTCCCTGAAATCAAACGGGGTTGAACACGTTGCCCTTGCAAAAGATCTGCGTTCGGGAAAAGCCGCGCAGGAAGTTGTGCAGGAAGGCTTGAAGAAGACTGGGCGCATTGACATCCTCGTCAACTCCGCCGGCATCAGTCACTTCGATCGCATCAACGAAATCACTCTCGAGAGTTGGGACGAAATCATGGAAGTCAATGTGCGGGCACTGTTCTTCGTGAGCGTTGCCGCAGCAGAAGCGATGGATCCGCAGCGCGGAGGGAAGATCATTAATCTTGGCTCGAACGCGGGTCGCAAAGGCCGCGCTCTTGCGGCACATTATGCTGCAGCTAAAGCGGCGGTGAAAAGTATAACCGAGTCGCTCACGCTCGCGTACGGATCAAAACATATCTCCGTCAATACTGTCTGCCCTGCTGTAACCGAGACGCCGATGTGGGAAGTGAACTTCAGCGATCTCACGCGGATTACAGGAAAACCCCCGGCTGAATTTATGGAGATGTGGAAAAAGATGACTCCGCTCGGAAGAGTGGGGACCACAGAAGATGTCGCCAACATGATTACATTTCTTGCGTCGGATAAGGGTTCGTTCGTGAACGGACAGGAAATAAATGTGTGCGGCGGCTTCATGCTAACGAGCTGATCAAACAAGCGAAAGGATTCAATGGACATTAAGAAATCTGATCTTCTCAACAGGGACCTTCGTCAGGATGAGCCGAATGAAGTTGGTGTCTCGACGCTCAAGCAAGCGTACGATGCGATGGACCGCGGCGATCTTGCTGAGGCGAAGCGTATTGCCGAATATGCGCGGCTTGAATGGCAAATCGTGCACGACATGTACGTGAACTGGTCGTGGTCATTCTTCACATACATCGCTGACACATATGGAGAGGAAGAACTCGAGAAAGCGTACCGCAAAATCCTCGGCAGCTATTACAAATCGCGGTATGACAAAGTCATGGCAAGCGATGTGAAGACGCAGTTGCAGCTAACCGTTGAAGGCCTGCGCGGACATCTGATGGGTCCAGGCCGTCAGGGAGAAATTGAAGTGACGGAAGAAGCTGACCGGTACGTGTTGAAACTCGATCCCTGCGGAAGCGGCGGAGTTGCGCGTGAGCGCGTCGAAAGCGGCAACGAAAAGAACCCGGAGTTGTTCGGATTTTCAAAGAAGGCGCACAGTTGGACGTGGGGCAAGGACAATGTCTGTTATTACTGCGGACACTGCACGATGGTGAATGAGATTCTTGCGATTGAGAATTACGGACATCCGATGCGCGTGACTGAATATCCTGAAAAAGCGGAAGACGCGTGCATCTGGTACATCTACAAAGACTCGAAGAAAATCCCGGCCGAGTATTACGAACGGGTCGGCAAAAAAGCACCCGAAGGAGCGCCACGATTATCGGCGGAGAAGAAATGAGCAAGAAACGTACACCTCAGGATGCATGGTCGATGCCGTGGGATGTGCCCCTGGTTCCGGAATTTCCATTCACGTTTCGCAACGTTGATGTGCTGACGTTGACCTATCGAACCGATATCGAAAACGTACGCCGCCTTCTTCCGCCTCCGCTCGAACCAATCAACGACTGGGTGATGATCCATATCTACAACATGAACGATGTAGAATGGTTGGGGAGTTACAACGAGTGTAATGTTATGGTGAGTGCCCGCCTCGGCGACAAAACAAGCGGCGGTTATTCACCGTATCTCTTCCTCAACAGCGATGTCGGACTCGCCCACGGCAGAGAAGTGCACGGACAACCAAAGAAGTTCGGAGAAGCAAAAATCGAGACGAGAAAAGATTTGCTTGTTAGTACGTTGGAACGGAACGGCATCGACGTCATCACCGGGACGATGGCGTATAAACAATCCCGCGGCAACCTGGACGATCTTAAACATGAAACATTTGATTTTTCGGTCAACATAAATTACAAAGTTATTCCGCACATCGACGGACGGCCTGCAATCCGCCAGCTTACGAGCCGAAAACTTGCGGACGCGAAAGTCCATGAATGTTGGGCGGGACCTTGTACAGTTGAACTGCGGCCCAACGCGCAAGCACCAGTTCATAATCTTCCGGTGAAGGAAATGGGCGACGGCTATTTCTGGCGGGCGGACTTCACGCTTGTTGCCGGAACAATTATTCACGACTATCTCAAATGAAAAACAAAATTGTAATAACAGACTGGGGATTTGCCTCCCTCGATATTGAGAAAAGCGTTTTTGCAGGCCAGGATATCGAGCTCCGTGATTACCAGTGCAAGACCGAGGAGGATGTTGCAAAAGTAGTTACGGACGCGGACGTCGTGATTGCACAATGGGCTCCGGTACGTGGGACAGCTTTCGCTGCAATGGCCAGATGCAAAGGTATTGTCCGATACGGCATCGGTCTCGACAACATCGACCTCGTGCGGGCAAAGGAATTGGGGATACCGGTGAGAAACGTTCCCGACTATTGCCTCTCCGAAGTTGCCGACCATACGATGGCGCTTATGCTTTCGCTTCAGCGACAGGTTTGCCGGGTAGATGATTTGGTTCGGCAGGGAACGTGGAAAATTACTCCACCCCTGGCGCTTCCTCCTCTTCGGGAAAGTACGTTGGGCTTGGTTGGGTTTGGCAGGATCGCACAGCTTGTTGCGAAACGTGCAAAGGCGTTTGATCTGAATGTAGTTGCGAGTGACCCTTTTATTCCCGCGAATGTTTTCCGCGAAGCCGGTGTAACAAAAACTGATGTTGATGAATTACTCCGAACGTCAGATATCGTCAGCCTTCAATGCCCCTTGACCGACGAAACAAAACATGTTATAAATCGGGATTCTTTGAAGAAGATGAAACCTCTAGCGCTGATTGTCAACACAAGCCGCGGTGGCTTGATTGATACACCCGCGCTTATTGAAGCTCTCAAGGCGAATACAATCGCAGGCGCGGCGTTGGATGTGTTTGAGCAGGAGCCGCTCCCGCTGGACAACGAATTGTATACGCTAACAAATGTAACAATCACAAGCCACAACGCGTGGTATAGCAGCGCAAGTGTCGGAGAACTCCAACGCAAGGCGGCGCTTGCAGCACTTGACTTATTGAAGACAACATGAACAATTTTTGGAACGATAAGAAAGCAAAAGGAATGAGCGAACTTGATTTGCTCATCTACCGGTCAAATATTTTGGGTGAAGATCCTTCCGTCACGAATTGGGGCGGCGGAAACACATCGGCGAAGATTGTTGAGAAGGATTTCAGGGGAAGCTCAACGCGTGTGCTTCGGGTAAAGGGAAGTGGAACTGATTTGCGCACGATAACTCGTGCCGGTTTTCCCGGCGTTGAGCTTGATCCGGTGCTGGAGTTGCGGTCACGTTCTTCAATGAGCGACGAAGAGATGGTGGAATATCTCGCGCATTGTCTCGTCGATCTTAATGCGAAGCGTCCCTCGATCGATACGCTGATCCATGCGTTCATCGATCATACACATATCGACCACATGCATCCCGATGCGGTCATTGCATTGTGCACGGCGAAAGACGGCAAGAAGTTGATGAAGAAGATTTATGGAGATACGGCCGCATGGCTTCCGTGGCTCCGACCGGGTTTTGCGCTGGCACAGCAATGCGGAGAAGTCATTAACGGGAACACAAAACTCCGCGCACTCTTGTTGGGAAAACATGGACTGATTACGTGGGGGGCAACGGCGAAGGAGTCATACAACAATACGCTGAATGTTATTGCGGATGCCGTGGAGTTTTTGGAGGGGCAGCTTAAAGGCAAAAAAGTCTTTGGCGGAAATATGATTTCATCCCTTTCGCCGGCTGCCCGTAAACAATTCGCAATGGATATGCTGCCAATCGTCCGTGGCGCCGTCAGCAAATACACAAGAACCGTTCTCACGTTCGATGATGCAGCGGATGTTTTGGAATTTGTAAACAGCAAAGACTTGAACGTTCTTGCCAACAAGGGAGCCGCATGTCCCGATCATCTCGTAAGCACAAAACTCTTTCCAATGGTTGTAGATGTTAAGAATCCGGGCGAAAAGGAAAAGTTCGGCATTGCATTCCGCGAAGCGTTGGATGAATATGTGAAGAAATATGAAGCATACTTCAACTCGCACAAAAGTCCGGGCGACAGGATGTACGATCCTTTCCCCCGGGTAATTCTTATTCCCGGTGTTGGATTGATTGCGGCAGGGAAAGACAAAGCGACGGCCAACATCACCCGCGACATTTATCATCGGACAATTGCCGTTATCAAAGCAGCATCGACCGTAAGCTCGTACGTCTCGATGACGCCTGCGGAAGCATTCAGCGTTGAGTACTGGCCTCTTGAGATTTACAAATTCTCACTGGCGCCGCCGGAGAAATCGCTTTCACGAAGAATCGCATTCGTCACCGGAAGTGCGAGCGGAATCGGAAGAGAGATTGCGCGGAGATTTGCATCGGAAGGCGCCCACGTTGTTGTTGCCGATATCAATGGCGAAGGAGCGAAAGCGGTTACGGACGAACTCGAACAAAAGTATGGAACAGGCCGGGCTCTCTCCTGCACTCTGGATGTTACGAGCGAGGCCGATGTTCTGCGTTCGTTTGCCGAGACTATTGCTGCATACGGCGGAATTGATATCGTCGTGTCCAATGCAGGAATTTCATCTGCAAATCCAATTGAGAACACTACGGTGGAGCAGTGGGAGCGACAGATGGATATTTTGGGAAAAGGATATTTCCTCGTTGCACGCGAAGCGTTTCGCCTTATGAAGAATCAAAGTATCGGCGGTTCAGTAATTTTCATCGCCTCGAAGAATGCGCTTGCAAGCGGTAAGAACGCTGCAGTGTACAGTGCAGCAAAAGCGGCGGAGCTTCATCTTGCGCGCTGTCTTGCAGAAGAAGGCGGCGCGGCAAAGATTCGCGTCAACACTGTTTGTCCCGATGCCGTGTTGCAGGGCTCGTCCATCTGGAGCGGCAACTGGCGAAAAGAGCGGGCCGAGGCATACGGAATTCGTCCCGACCAGCTCGAAGAATTTTACCGGAAGCGCACGCTTCTTGGAGAAAGCATCCTGCCTGAGGACATTGCTGAGGCAGCGCTGTTTTTCGCGACGAACAAGTCGTCAAAAACCACAGGCGGCGTGTTGACTGTCGACGGTGGCGTGTCGGCGGCATTCGTTCGGTAAGTCATTTCAAGTTCCTTTCACGCATCGAAGATTGAAATTACTATGGACACGGGTTTTACGATTGATCATTCTTTTATAGAGAAGTCGAATGAACGGGATCGCTCGTCGCTTGAAAACGACTACGAGCATCTGAGTGAGCGGCTTGCCAGGCGTGGCATCGATATTGAATCGATTACAAGAAAGGTCCAGCAGTTCAATGTGGCTCTTCCATCGTGGGGAGTTGGAACGGGAGGAACACGTTTTGCGCGGTTTCCCTTGGACGGCGAACCCCGGAATATTTTTGACAAGCTGGTGGATTGCGCGACGATCCATCAACTCACAAAGGCGACGCCTCGCGTAGCGCTGCACATACCGTGGGATAAACCTGAAGACGCGAACGCGTTGCGCGGATTTGCGCAGTCGTTGAATCTCGGGTTCGATGCAATGAACTCAAACACATTTCAGGATCAGCCCGGACAAGTTTTAAGTTATAAGTTCGGAAGTCTTACTCATACCGATCCCCACGTGCGGCGATTGGCAATTGACCATAACATTGAGTGCATCAATATCGGAAGGCAACTTGGCTCGAAAGCGCTTTCTGCATGGATTGGAGATGGGGGAAATTATCCGGGACAGATTGACTTTCGCGGAAGCCTCGAACGCTACCTGGAAAGCGTGAAGGAAATTTATGCAGCAACGCCCGATGACTGGCAGCTTTTTATCGAGTACAAATTGTATGAACCGGCCTTCTATTCAACTGTGATCAACGATTGGGGGACGGCGTATTATGTCGTCGAACAACTCGGACCGAAAGCCTCGTGTCTCGTGGATCTGGGACATCATGCACCGAATGTGAATATTGAGATGATCGTCTCGCGACTTCTGCAGTTTGGTCGTCTTGGCGGTTTCCATTTCAATGACAGCAAATATGGAGATGACGATCTCGACGCAGGCAGCATAAAACCATTTCAATTATTTCTGATCTTCAACGAGTTGATAAGTCACGAGTTGCGAGCACAGGAAATAGAACGCTTGCCGTCGTACATGATCGATCAATCGCATAACGTTACTGATCCCATTGAATCGCTGATACACACAGTTGAGGAATTGCAACGAGCCTACGTTCAGGCGCTGTTGGTCGATCGGAAAGAACTCGCGTTCCATCAAAACAACAACGATGCAATCATGGCATTGAGAGTACTGAAGCAAGGATTCACCACCGATGTCTCACCGATTCTCGAGATGACGCGCTTTCGAAATGGCGGAGTTATAAATCCGCTGCACACCTATCGCGAGAGCAACTATCGAAAGAAAAAAGGCACCGAGCGTCCGAAGCAACGCGCAGTTACGGCGGGGATTGTGTAATGAACATCCATCTTGCATACGGCAAAGAGGGGCTTGATATCATCGTACCGGACGAGAATCTCGTCAAAGTTATGACGATGCATTCCGCGCAACCGCTTGCCTATCCCGATCACGAGGTCGGCCGTTCCCTCCAACATCCAAAGGGCGGACCGCCGCTGGCTCAACTTGCTGCGACTGCAAAGACCGCGTGCGTCGTCATCTGCGATATTACGCGTCCTGTTCCAAACAAGATTCTGCTTCCGCATATTTGCAAGGAACTGGAACAAAACGGAATAGCGCGGGATAACATCACGGTGCTGGTTGCTACAGGCCTGCATCGTCCCAGCAAACCTGAAGAGCTTGACATCATGGTCGGATCGGAAATTCAAAAGAACTACCGGGTCATCGACCACCATGCCCGGTTGATGGAAGAACAAAAATTTCTGGGTACGACGCCGCACGGTACACCTGTGTACATTGACAAGGAATATTGTAACGCAGACTTAAAAATCACGACAGGATTTATCGAGCCGCATCTCATGGCAGGGTTTTCCGGCGGCAGGAAAATGGTAGCACCCGGATGCGCGGGCGAGGAAACGATTAAGGTTTTGCACAGTCCGCACTTTCTTGAAAACCCGATGTGCAGGGAAGGATCGATAGAGGGCAATCCACTACACCACGAGTTGCTGGAGATTGCGCGAATGGCGGGGCATGATTTTATCGTGAATGTTGCGATGAACGAATCCGGAAAAATAACGGGAGTATTCGCGGGCGATCCCGTACATGCGCACAAGGTGGGAGTTGCACACGTGCGTGAATCGGTGCGTTCGACTGCACCGGAACCGGTGGACATTGTTATTACAACAAGTGCCGGTTACCCGTTGGATCTGACTTTCTATCAGGCTGTGAAAGGCATGACGGCTGCCCTGCCTATTGTGAAAAAAGGAGGGATGCTGATCATCGCCGCGGAATGTGCCGAAGGTTTAGGGAGCGAAGAGTTTTGCGAGATGGCGACCAAATTTCAATCGGCGAACTCATTCCTCGAGACCATCTTGTCCAACCCGGTGATTCTTGACCAATGGCAGTTGGAAGAATGTGCAAAGGCTGCGCGCAAAGCCGACGTCGTTCTGGTTTCGTCCGGCATACCTGCGGCTTCTCTCGATAAGTTGTTTATCCGATCATGTGGCAGCGTGGAGAAAGCTCTGCAGCAAGGATTTGAGAAGTACGGTCCTCACGCTTCTGTTGCTGTAATTCCCAAGGGGCCGTACACGCTCGTTGACGTGGCAGGAGCCACCTGATTTAACACTCCCAGATGTTGTGAAATGTCGATTCAATTTAGTATACTTCAATAGCACTAATGAAACATTGATTCATTAGCGAAACAGGAAAATCCCTCATGGAATACACTGTTCCCTCTGTCCAGCGGGCAATTCAGGTCCTCGAAATCCTTGCGGTGTCAGCCGAAGGTTTTTCGTTAGCCGATCTTTCAAAACGCATCGGTGTTCCCAAAAGCACGCTGTTCAGAATTCTGACAACACTGAAACATAACTCGCTGGTCAACCACGATGAGCAGCGAAGAAAATTTACGCTCGGTATCAAACTTCTGGATTGGGGAAACGCGGCACTCAGCCGCATCGACCTGAAAAGCGTTGCGCATCCTCATCTCATGCGGATGGCACACCAGACGAAACAAAGCTACTACCTTGCTATCCTCGACCATTACGAAGTTATCATCGTCGACCGCGTTGATACGCCGGAAATCTGGACAATGGTGGCGCGTCTGGGACAGCGTTCTCCCGTTCATGCAACCGCGTCGGGACAAGTGCTTATTTCGGATGTGCGTCCCGATGTGTTGGAGAAGATCATAGAAAGAAGCGGACTTAAAAAATATACACCGCGTACAATTACCAGCCTCAGGAAACTGAAAGAGCGATTAGAGGAGATAAAAGACTCAGGGTATTCGGTTGCCGATGCGGAGTATAAACCGGATCTCTGTGCGCTTGCCGTACCGATCTTCGACCATCATGGCAGGGTTGCCGCGGCGTTGATGATGGCGCTTCCGCATTCCGCCAGGAATTCAAAAATGCTCGACGACATGATCAAGATGCTGAAACTGGAAGCAGCGAAAATTTCGCAGGAGATCGGGTATCAACAACCGGAAGAAGAAATCGAATGAGTATCGATCATGGACAAACACTCGATCTGGGAATAGTGAGCGATGAGATCAGCAATGATTTCGCAGAGGCAATGCGTCATGCTTCGTCGTGGGGAATTTCGATTATGGAGATCAGATTGCTTAAATCCGGCCGCGTGCCGAACGTCAGCAAGGAAGACATAGAAGAGGTTCTGGATTACGTTCGCAATGGGGCTGTTCGCATCAAGGCATTGTCGCCGGGAATATTCAAACATCAGCTTTCAAAAACTGCTCAGCTTGAAGAAGAGTTAAACACCACATTACCCCGGACAATTGATCTGGCAAAAGCAATGGGCGCATCGCTTATTATTGTGTTTGGATTCGAGCGCCTTGTGGGAGAACCGGAAACCAATCGGAATATTGCAATCGATTTCCTTCGCAGGGCAGCAACGATTGCAGGGCGTGCCGGAGTGAAACTGGCAATCGAAAACGAGCCGGGCTTCTGGTGCGATACCGGAGCAAACACCCGCACGATAATTGATGTTGTTGCTTCCCCTGCACTCGGAGCGAATTGGGATCCCGCCAACGCGTATGGAACCGCAGAGATTCCTTACCCGGAAGGATACGAAGCAATCAAAGAAAGAATTTTCAATGTGCATGTTAAGGACACTCGACAAGGGTCTCTTGTTCAGTGCGTTCCAGTTGGAGAAGGAGTGTTGGATTGGGCAGGTCAGTTGCGCGCATTGGTGCACGACAATATTGTAGCGCATGTAACGATTGAAACGCATTGCCTTCCGCTCATCGAGAATTCCCGCCGGAATGTTGAGACGCTGAGACGAATGCTCAGCGAGATTTCCGCCAACGCGTGACGCCCGGCGCGTCCGTTCCACCCATACCGCTCATTCACAATGGCACTTCTCTTCGGAAAAAAATATAGCAAGCAAAGCCTCCTCACGCGCGTTGGCAATCTCTCGCAAGTCGCAGGCATACGTATGATGGAGTTGCGGGATGGATCTGAATCAGGTGTTCGCATTGCAGATGTTCGTACGGGGTCCGGGTTGCGCTTCCAGATTTCCCTCGATCGGGGGATGGATATTTCCTTGGCAGACTACAAAGGCCTTCCTCTTGCGTGGCGCTCGGCGAACGGCGATGTTCACCCAAGCTACTATGATCCGCGTGGCGTAGGTTGGGGACGTTCTTTCCCCGGCGGATTGTTAACCGGGTGCGGCATGAATTCTGTCGGGGCTCCATGTGTCGATGCGGGCGAAGAACTCGGACTGCATGGCCGCCTTTCGAATCTTCCTGCGTTCGATGTTCGCAGCGAAACCATCTGGCAGAATGATGCATGCATAATGCGACTGCACGGCTTCGTGCGTGAATCCGGGTTGTTCAAAGAAAATTTGCTGCTTGATCGTACCATCTCGACACGGCTTGGTGAATCTACCATTACCGTAAACGATTGTGTCCGTAATGAAGGCCATCAGTCATCATCTCTCATGATGCTCTATCACATCAATGCCGGTTGGCCGCTGGTAGATAAGGAATCGCGTCTTCTTCTCCAATCAAAAAAACTAACTCCACGCGACGCCGAAGCAGAGAAAGGCGTCAACGAAGCGCTGGTTTTTTCGGAACCAATTCCATCCTACAAAGAACAAGTATTCTACCATGACCTTATCGCAGATGAAGATGGTTTCGTAACGGCACTGCTGATGAATCCGGAACGGCATTTGGGTTTGTATGTCCGGTTTAGACAAAAAGAACTTCCCCGCTATATCGAATGGAAGATGATGGGAGAGGGAACGTACGTTGTCGGAATGGAGCCGGCGAATTGCGGAGGGCAAAAACCAAAGCTGCAGCCATCAAAAGGGAAATGTTAGCCAATTGGAGTGAATATTTATTGGAATTTGAATCGAACATTTCAAAACGTGGCGTTCATGTTTTGTGGGCTGAGGATGACGTGGAA
>JBBRUI010000120.1:0-12282 GCA_038247945.1 Bacteroidota bacterium
GGAGACGCGTTCATCAATGTCAAGCAAGGATGGGGCGTTGGAATTGATGGCTGCAGGTTTGATAGTGTGGACGTGAAAAAAGATGCGATCCGGTTTTCGTTGCACGATGTTGTTCATTCTCCCCGAAAAATAATATTGAAATGCGGCGATCTTCCTTCCAACTCTTATATAATCGAAATGAATGGTGTCCCTCTTGGCCGGTACTCACGTAAGCAACTCGAGCAAGGGATTGAGGTGCAGCTTTGAATCGACTGAACAGAATATGTTTTTGGACAATTGCTCTGCCGCTTCTGCATGCATTCATCTCTACAACACTTGCTGAATCGCCGGATGGTTCAGCCCGACGGATGTTCGCTGCGGTGCTGCTGAACCGCGGAACAGTTGCCGGAGGAAATGTCGGAGCGTACGGGGTTTACATACGCAACGGCAGCGACTCGACATGGACCAAAGTTACAAAATCAAATGTCATCTCATTTGGATTGGGTTATTTCGAGAAGGGCTCGACGAGAAGATACTATCTCGCCGGTGGCAGCGGCTTGCATCGTTCAACGGATGGCGGGAAAACATGGCGGGTGATGACATACTGGACAACAGAAGAAATTCTCGGCGTTGTTCCCGATCCTACCGACTCCGCGTTGATTTATGTTGCAACTCCTTTTGGTGTTTTCAAAACGACCGACGATGGCGCAACATGGAATCGAAAGATGACCGGCTTCAAGAAATGGTTCATCCAACGGATTATCATGGATAGCCGGAATCGGCGTACGTTGTATGCTGCTTCGGAAGATGACATCTACAAAACAACTGACGGCGGTGAACACTGGACGCCAATGCAGGCCGGCGCTATGCATCCTCTCGCGATCATCCAACATTCCGGTAACCCGCGACAGTTTATCGCCGGCTTTGAAGACAAAGGAATTCGCTTCTCGGTTGATGACGGAAAAACCTGGAAGGCGGCGAGAGGCGTCACGAATTCCATTTACACTCTTGCCGCATCACCCGACGGCAAAGAGCTTTACTGTGGGGGCTGGAGCAACGGTTTGTGGCGAAGCGAGGATGGCGGTGCAACGTGGAAGCAGGTGTGGAGTGGTGCTGCGTTTGAGGCGATCTACTCTATCTGTATTAATCCATCAGATGCAACGCATATCCTTGTTGGATCGGTTGGTGCGGGAGTCTATGAATCGAATGATCATGGTGCGACGTGGAGGCGTTCAGGATTGATGGGCGCTCAAGTGAAGCAAATTGAATTCTATCCATAATAAGAAAATCAAATGAAAAAAAGAACGCTGTCCGGAGCCCTGATCTTCTTCTTTCTGAGCTCAATCCATTACCACCAACTCGTCGCGCAGCAGTCGACGGTGTACGCTTCTGTTCTCTCCACCAAGTTATTCGTCGTCGGTGCGGCGAACCCGAATACGGGATTGTATTACCAACGTCCGACCGAAGACACCTTATGGCACCATACGGGAGCGAACCGGATTCGCGCATTTGGGGTGGCGGCTGATGCTTCCTCCAAAGGGAGGACGCTCTACATTGCGGCGGGAAATGGCGTCCACAAGACTACAGATGGCGGAGCGACGTGGAAGATAACGACCGGCTGGGAAATTACAGAAGTGCAGTGCGTAGCTCCCGACCCGACCAATGCGAATGTCGTGTACATAGCAACACCATACGGAGTCTACAAGACAACGGACGGGTGCGCGACATGGAAGGAAAAGAATACGGGCATCTCGTTTCCATTCTTCTTGCAAAGCATCATTATCGATCATAGTGATGCGAAAAGACTTTACTGCGCGACCGAGGGTGGAGTCTATGTCAGCAACGATGGGGCCGAGAGCTGGAAGCGAACCGGACTGAATGTCGGGAATGCCCGGATGGTTGTACAGCATCCCACCGATTCGAAGAAACTGTTTGTCGGAACGGAAGACGGAATATATTCAACACCCAACGGCGGCAGGTGGTGGACGAAAGTTGAATCGGGCATCGACCATTCAACATTTTACGCGATCACCTTCGATCCGGTGCATCCCGATACGATGTATGCCGGCGGGTATGTAACCGGCGTTTACAAATCAGTGAATGGTGGAGGAACGTGGAGACGGATGAACAACGGACTCGACTACCTGAGCATTCATTCCATTGCAGTGGATCCGGCGAACAGCAATCGTGTTTATGCCGGAACAATCTGGGGCGGCATGTACCGATCCGACAACGGGGGAGAAAACTGGAAAAGTGTGGGCTTGCCGCAGGCAGAAGTATGGACAATCGTTATTCAACCTTACTAAGGAACCAGACGATGAAGATCTTCAATTTGATTTGGATTTCCCTTGCGTTCGTTTCCGGTATCGCCTCTTCACAACAGGTTACACGGGAAGAATACTTGAAAGCGTACGATGAACGCGCACGATACATGACCTCGATCTATGACACTGCCTCGGGAAAAAGTTTCAACAATGTCGCCGTTCGGTACGCTCACAGTAAGCGAATCGCAGAAGCGGACAGCCTGTTTGTTGAAACCTTAAAGGACCCCCGGGGCGATATGTTCTGGATGTATCCGTGTATCAGCGCTTACCTCCAGGGCAAAGACAAGATGTCTGCCGCGACGAAGGCTGCCGTGCGCAACGCGTGGAAGACCTACGCGCCATACCGCGGCGATACGGAGAATCATTGGGCAATGTACTACGCCTCCTTGTTCATCGCTGCCGAACAGTGGCCGGGACTTCCAGGCTCGGAATGGTACAACGGGAAATCTTCGGATGAAAATAGGATTGAAGCGAAGGAATACCTTATTCACTGGATAAAAGTTACTACAACAATTGGACAGGGTGAATTCGATTCTCCTGACTACCTGCCGGAATACATCAACGCAGTGCAGCTCCTCGCAAACTTCGCCCTCGATGCAGACATGAAGAAGCGCGGCGTCATGATGATGGATTATCTTATGGTCGATTTCGCCGCGGAACATCTGAACGGACAATACCTCGGCGGCTTCAGCCGCATTTATGAGCCTGCAGTGTACAAACCACTTAACTCAGCCGGCTCTGCGTTTGCGTATTTATATTTCGGAACGGGAGAGCCAACGTATTCCGGTTGGGCCACATTCACGGCTCTCGGTTCCTATCGCCTTCCGCAGATTATTTACAACATTGCAATGGATCGTTCAAAACCGTTTGTGGAGAAAGAACGAAAACGGGTGCGCAACGTTATCCGCTTTGGTACGGAAAAAAATCCGCCGGTATACAAGTACACATACGTCACGAAAGACTACGGCATCGGATCGTTGCAGGGTGGAATCTTGCAGCCCATCCAGCAGCACACGTGGGGAGTACGCTACAACTATGGTCGTCCGTACACAACAATTTTCGGCCTTCATCCATACTGGTCTTTGATTGAACTGGGAATGTTTTTTCCCGAGGAGATCAAACCACTGATCGCCGATGTTGTCGCGTCGAAAGGCACGTACAACAATCCCGACAAGTGGACTGGCGGATCGCCATACGAACGCACGTTTCAACATCTCAACACTCTGATTGCTCTCTATGATATTGAACCCGGAACGACGAGCGAACATATCGACGGATTTTTCCCGGCAAATCTCGAGCAGCGCGTGATCGATCCTTCCGGTTGGATTATTTCCAAAGCGGGCGATACATATGTCGGCTGGTACCCGTTGGCGGAGTATGAATGGACTGCCGAAAAATCCAAGGATACGCCTAATGAAGGAAACGCTTTCTGGCGACTGCGGAGCCATCATTTGCAGAACGGCTACGTGATTGAAGTTCGTTCGAAATCCGAGATCGGCTCGTTTGAGAAATTTACTGCAGCGCTTCGTGCGCATGTTCCAAAGGCAACACTCAAGACCGGCGCTGTTTCAGTCCGTTATACAACGTTGAACAAAGACAATATGTATTTCGGATTCCCGGATATCCGTTTGCTCAACAGCAAACCCGTCGATCTCTCGCAGACGAAATTGTTCGACAGTCCGTTTCTTCAGGCGGAAGTTGGCAGTGAGATGTTGACGATGACGTACAAGGGTCAGAAGCGCGTGTTGAATTTCAAGAATCTACAAATAACCGAATAGTGCGAAAAAGTTCTACATCCCGCCGGTTGGATGTTGTTGTTGCGGGCATGGCGGTGGCTGATGTGCTTGGTCATCCTATTCAATTCCGGAACATGCCGAAGCCGGGAGGATTGAAGCTCATCGATTCGATCACGCTCAGCACGGGAGGAAATGTTTCAAACGTTGGGATTGATCTCGCGAAGCTGGGATTTCGGGTTGGCGGAATCACGCGGATCGGCAATGATGCGTTAGGCAAGTACATTCTGCGCGAATACAAAAAGCATCGGATAAACACAACGGGTATTGTTGCTGATAACGAAGAGCAAACGTCCGCAACGATTGTCGGCATAAGTCCGGATGGTGAACGCACGTTCCTTCACACACGCGGCTGTCTGGTAAACTTCAGAGTGTCCGATGTGTTGAAGAATCTACCGATGATACAGCGGGCGGAGATGTTCGTGTTCGGTTACCTGGGACTTCTTCCTGAAACAGAAAAAGATCTTGAGGCTCTCTTTCGAACAATCAAAAAAGAAACTGACGCAAAAATCTTGCTCGACACGGGTGGCAATCCCCGAAAACAACCGAAGCGTTTTGCGTCCTTCATCCGGTACGTGGATTATTTTATTCCAAGCTATGAAGAAGCGGTTGCGCTCACGGGGAAAAACAATCCGGAGAAAATGATTCAGTACTTCCGTAATGCCGGCGCGCCCGGTGTGGTGGGGATTAAGCTTGGTGCAGAAGGTTGCCTGATAAGCGGGAACGACGTTCCTGAACACGTCTCTGCCTACCCGGTTTCTCGCGTCGTTGATACAACAGGCGCTGGCGACGCATTCGTCGCGGGATTTATTGCCGGTACGCTGAAAGGGTTCAGCCCTTCGGCTGCTGCGCGCATTGGCAATAGAGTTGCGGGTGAATGCATTAGAAGTGTAGGAGCATCGACAGCGATCCGCAAGTTTGAAAGTTATGTGAACCGATGAAACCCACATATCACATTGTTTCCCATTCCCACTGGGATAGGGAGTGGTACAAAAGCTTCGAGCAGTTCCGGGCAATGCTGGTGAACATGGTGGACGACCTGCTGGATCTTCTCGACCGCGATCCGAATTTTGTTTGCTTTACGCTCGATGGGCAAACGGTTATTCTTGAGGATTATTTAGCAGTCCGGCCTGAGCGGGAGAAAGAGATCCGGCGTTTTGTTGCAGAGGGACGGTTGGTCGTCGGGCCATGGTATATTTTGCCGGATGAATTCCTGGTCAGCGCTGAAGCAACCGTGAGGAATCTTTTAATCGGCACGGGCATGTCAAAAGAATTTGGCGGACAGATGAACGTTGGTTACATCCCCGATTCGTTCGGGCATATTGCAATGATGCCGGCGATCCTCAAAGGATTTGATATTGACACAGCATTGGTCTACCGCGGATTCGGAGGAGAGCCCGATCAGACAACGTCTGAATATTGGTGGAAAGCGCCCGATGGAACGAAGAGTCTGATGGTGCATCTCTACAGCAACGGATACAGTGCAGGATATTTTCATCAGGAAACCGATGAGGAAGTGATCGGGAGATTTAGGACGCTGAAGGAGGAATTGGACCGACGAGGAACGACATCGCAGCGGCTGCTGATGAACGGAGGCGATCATCACTGGCCGGATCCGAAACTTCCCAAAACACTCGATGTCCTTCGGCGGCAGTTCGATGGAGAGTTCGTACATAGCAGCGTTCCGCAATACGTCGAGGCAATAAAGAAAGAAGTGAACGGGATCCCTGAGATTTCGGGCGAGTTGCGGTTTGGATATCGATACGCGTTCGCGGTGCTTGGCGGAGTGTATTCCAGCCGGATGTATCTGAAGCAGGAGAACTGGCACAAGCAGAACCTGATGCAGCGTTATGTAGAACCATTGCACGCATTTGCCCGCAGTGAGGGGATGAACTCGCAGGTTCATCTCATCCGCCACGCGTGGAAGTCACTGCTGAAAAATCATCCGCATGATAGTATTTGCGGATGCAGCATTGATCCGGTTCATCGTGAAATGATGATTCGATTCAAGTCAGTTGAGGATGTCGCAATGTCGGTCATCGACTCATCCCTTAATCATATTATTCCGTTTGATGACCGCGCCTCGAAGGATGATCGTTATTTGTTCTTTTTCAATCCATCTCCCTTCGCACGGACAGAAGTTGCAGAAGCGGAAGTGAATTTCTATTTGCAGGATATCGTCGTCGGGTTGAATCCCGACGTGAAGATCGATCGCAAGCTTCCACCGACAACGGGTTTCGTTCTTGAAGATTCAGACGGACTGGAAGTTCCGTTTCAGATTCTGGACCGGAACGAAGATTATGACATCACATATTCAAAATACAACTATCCTAAGCAGACATACGCGGACAAGTTCAAAATTCTTGTCGATGCAAAGGCAATACCTGCGCTTGGGTATAAAGGGTTTCGAATACGAAAGACCGACAAGTTTTCCCGATACCCATCTCAGATAAAAACCGGCAAGAATTTCATTGAGAATGATTATCTGCGCGTTGAGGTGAAAGCAAACGGTGAAGTGAAATTGCAAGACAAGCTGAACGGCCTTGCCTTCGGTCGGATGAACGTGTTTGAAGACTCCGGCGATGTGGGAGATGAGTACAACTATTCGTATCCCCGAAAGGATAAATGGATTTATTCCAACAAAGGCGTTGCAAAAATCTCACTTGCAGAACGGGGTCCGCTAAGAGCGGCGCTGCAAATTCGTCTTAACGTATCTGTTCCTGAATCTGCAACACCCGACAGGCAAGGCCGAAGCACGAAGACAGTGAAGGTTGCAATAACATCCACCATCTACCTCACGCCCTATTCCCGGCATGTGGAGATAGTGACGACAGTTGATAATACTGCGAAGGATCATAGACTCAGAGTCCTGTTCACTCCCGAAGTGAAAACCGACCGTGTGCTTGCTGATTCTCAGTTTTGTGTTGTCGAACGCCAACAGAAAGAGTATGACGTCCGGGAGTTCAGCATAGAACATCCGGCGAAGGTTGCGCCGATGCAGCGGTTCGTAACGGTGCGCGATGAGAAGAAAGCGCTGACGCTGCTCTCGTACGGAATGCCGGAATATGAATTGAAGTTGGACAAAAAAGGAACGCTTGCACTCACGCTGCTTCGGTGTGTTGGACTTCTTGCGGGCGAAGATCTGATCACGCGTCCGGGCGGGAAAGCCGGTTGGCATAACGAAACTCCCGATGCACAATGTCCCGGGAAACACACATTTCGTTATGCAATCTATCCGCATCGTCCCGATGAAACCTTTTCTGCCGAGAATGAGATCAGTGAGTACTTTCATTATCCATTGCTTCCCATCAGAAGAAAGAATCCCGGAACACTTACGCTTCAGGGAAGCATGGCGGCGGTTTCCTCCAACCGTCTGGTATTGAGCGCGATGAAGGAATCGGAGAATGGCGCCGGATTCATTGTCCGTGTGTACAATCCCGGCAGAACCGAGGCGATGGAGACGATCCATTTTGATCGCAAGCTGCGATCTGCGCGAGTTGCGAAACTTAACGAAGAACCGATGGATCCCCCGCCGATGTACGAAGAAAATGACGTGCACGTGCGCGTACCACCGTCGGGCATCATGACTCTGAAAGTAGAATTTCAATAGACCAATCATCCACAACACCAAACATTGCCATGTCAACATTTGCAGGTTCACAGCTTCGACAAAGCAGGATATTAAATCCTGAAACAGGAAAAGGAATTGTTGTTGCGATCGACCACGGGTTATTTATCGGTCCGCTGCCGGGGGTGGAAAGCGCAGCCGCCACGATCGACACACTGCTCCCCGGAGAACCGGACGCGATTCAAATGACGCCGGGAATTACGCGGGCAAATCTTGCGAAGTTTCACGGTAAGAACAAACCCGGAGTTGTTGTCCGCCTCGATGCGACGAACATCTGGCGAAAGAAACCGGCTCCGAAGGAAGGATATTACACACAAGTTGCTTCGGTGAAGGACGCTGTGCAACTCGGTGCAGACGCAGTTGTTACATTTCTTTTCGCGGGCTATGACACCGACGCGCAGGAAGCAGATAACATGCAAACGCTTCAGCGGATCGGCGCTGATGCACGGGAGTTTGGAATTCCCTTTATCGTCGAGCCGCTTGCGATTGCGAAAGGATCGAACGTTGTCCGTGATTTTGAAATCATGAAGCTCATCGTCCGCATGGCGTCGGAGATTGGCGCCGATCTCATTAAGGCGGACTTTCCCGAAAGCAAAAAGCAGTTCGAGGAATTGATAGGCATTGCATCTGTTCCCATCATGGTTCGCGGCGGACCGAAAATGGATTCGGATAAAGAAATGCTGCAAATGGTGAAGGATGCAATTGATTGCGGGGCGGCAGGAATTGTGTTCGGACGAAACGTTTGGCAGCACTGCAATCCCGCAAAAATTCTCAAAGCGCTGGCGCAGATTGTTCACCACGGCGGCAGCGTGAAGAAAGCATTAACAGTACTCGGCGGAAAAGGATGAGCATGCAAAAAGAAATTCGTGTCGGCGTTATCGGGTTCGGACAGATGGGTCGCATTCATTCGTACGCGTACCGCGTGATTCCCTTCTATTACGATGGTCAGCCATGCAAGATAACATTGAAAGGCGTCTGCGATGCGAATGCTGCGCTCGCTCAAAAAGGAATCGACCAGGCGGGGTTCGAATTCTCCACGACGAACTATCAAGAGCTGATCGACCGGAAAGATATCGACGTGATCAACATCTGCACGCCGAATAACCAGCACGCTCCTGCTCTCCGCGCAGCATTGCAAAACGGCAAGCATGTATATTGCGAAAAGCCTCTGGCATACAACGAAGCTGAGGCCAAAGAGATTGTTGCTCTCGCAGATAAGTCCGGTGTCAAACACCAGATCACGGCCGAATACCGCTTCATTCCCGCCATCATGAAAGCGAAAGAGCTGGTGGAGGCCGGATTCGTTGGACGCGTGTTTCAATATCGCGGAGCGTATCTTCACGCCGGCTACATTGATCCGAAACGGCCGCGTGAATGGCGCATGCAGAAGGACGTGATCGGAGGCGGAGTGCTCGTCGATCTCGGCCCGCACCTGCTCGACATCATGCAGCATCTGATTGGCGAAGTCGATGAAGTCTCGGCAACGATGGAGACATTTTTCAAGGAACGTCCGTTGGCGGACGACCCGACAAAGATGGGCAAAGTCGAAGTTGAAGATGCAATAAACTTGGTGCTGCGATTCAAGAACGGTGCAATTGGGACAGCCGATCTCTCACGTGTCGCAACCGGTGCTGAGGATGAGATGCGATTTGAAATTCACGGACAGAACGGAGCGTTTGCGTTCAATCTCATGCAGCCGAACGAGCTGCTGGCGTTCAATGCAACGGAGCCGAAGGGGATGCAAGGATTTAAAAAAATCAGCACCGTGCAGAAGTATCCGGCGCCTTCCGTAATGCCTGCAGGAAAATTTACAATGGGTTGGATCCGGTCGCATGTCGCCGCGCAGTATAGTTTCTTGAAATCAATTGTTGATGATACCATGCCGTCACCGAATTTTCACGACGCGCTCAAGTTGCACCATCTATTAGAATCGATTTACAAATCCGCAGAGACACGACAGTGGGTGAAGGTATAAAGTGAACAATAGCCTGAAAGAACTTACAAAATCCCCGTTGCTGCTTGCGCCGAACCGCGTCTGGCGCATGTACAAAGGCGGGGCGATGATTGAACGCTTCAACGGACTTGCCGATCCGCGGGATGGAGAATTCCCGGAAGAATGGGTCGGCTCAACAGTGCAGGCGAGCAACCCGGGAAGTCATTTCCGGGATGGCGAAGGGCTCGCAGTTGTATCGGCGAAGTTGCCAGAGCCTGTCACCGTCAAGAGCATGATCGAACAATTCCCCGAAGAGATTCTCGGCGCGCACCATGTAAAAGCATTCGGAATAAACTCTGCTCTGCTTGTAAAGCTGCTGGATGCCGCAGAGCGTCTGATGATTCATGCTCATCCCGATAAGATATTCGCGAAGGAACACTTGAATTCCTGCTTCGGCAAAACGGAAGCATGGTTCGTTCTGGAGACACGCCGCGAAGTGGAAGACCCGTATGTGTTGATTGCGTTTAAAGACGAAGTCACGCGGCCGCGCTACAAAGAAATGGTGGGCAAGCAAATGATAGACGAGATGATGGCAGTGATGCATCGCGTCTCGGTCAAGGCGGGTGATGTTGTCTATATAAAAGCGGGACTTCCGCATGCAATTGGCGAAGGAGTATTTATGGTTGAGCTTCAGGAACCGACGGATTTTTCAATCTTCCTTGAACGAAAATGCTCGTCCTATACATTCAGGGAGGAAGAATCATTTCTCGGACTTCCGAAAGAACTCGCCCTTTCGAATCTCGATCATCGGGTTTATTCTGCTAACGAAGTGCAACAGGAGCTTGTTATCAAGCCGAAAGTATTACGGCGAGAAGGTGAAAGCGTAGAACTGCAGCTTCTCGGTTACGGGACGACGGAATGTTTCGCCGGCAACCGGCTGGATGTTTATGGTAAATTAAGTGATTCGACAAACGGGCGCTACTCCATATTGATTGTATTAGATGGCGAAGGGACGCTTGTTCATTCGCATGGCGAGATTCCGTTGAAACGTGCAACGCAACTCTTCGTACCTGCTGCTGTCGGACACTACAAATTCCGCACGGACAAACATCTCTCCGTGTTCAAATGTTTGCCTGCACAAATACAGTGAGAGGAGGAACGCAAGAATGGCGACGACATTTACAGTAGAGCAAAATCTCGAACTGCTTGGCAAGTACCGCTATGTCGAGATTCAGATGATGGAATTGATGGGAAGCTGGGCGTACACAATGGTCGATCCCCAAATCAAAATTGGGTTCGGGCGACAAATGTATCAGGATGCCGTGCATGCCGATTTGATTGGCAAACGCATTCCGGAATTGAAAGGGCGCTCTGCACACTTTCACTCCATTGCGCCGAGCAATGAATTCACGCAACTGCTGGAAAAAATCTGGAGGCTTGAAGGCGATCTGCCGCGCATGGTTGGCCTCTATCTGGTAATCAAGCCTGCTCTCATCGAAGCGTATGACAAGCATCTTCAATCAGTTGAGTTGCCCGCCGATGAACCGACAGAGTACATTCTCCGCCACATTATGGACGAAGAAAAGGACCATGTCGCGTGGGCAGAGGTTGTCATCGAACGGATAGCGAAGTCGGTGAAGGGATATGAATCAACACTACAGTCCGAACTTAATGCCCAATTGAAATCATCCGGCGGAATAACCGGCGGGAACAAGCCATCCGGAACGTACACGTTCAAAAAAGTCCATCCCCATAGCGTCGCGCCCGTGCGTGATGCACGATGGAAAATCATTGATCAGCCGGATGATTTCACAGAGAAAAACTGGTCGTTTGAAACCACGGAAGGCAAACAACATCTGCTGCATGATTTGTTGAACAGCGAGTTCATCACCGTCGAACGGATGGGACGCATCATCGCCGATTGTCCGGAGATTCCCTGGCAGATGAAAATGGATATGGTGCATCAGGCGTGGGATGAAGGGCGCCACGCAGAAATCGTTCAGCGAAGGCTCGAAGAACTGGGCGGACATGTAGGAATGTTCAAGACAAGCTGTTGGGGATGGGAACAGGATGTGAACCGTGAAGATCCGCTTGAACGTCTTGCGCTTTCCAACATGACGTTCGAAAGTGAAAGCTGCAAGCACCTACGCGATTGGATCCGGAAGGCGAAGGCACAGAACGACACACGGTCGCAGCAACTTCTTGAATTTCTTTTGGCAGACGAAGTAAACCACGTGTTGTACGGCGTCCATTGGATCGATGAACTGACACGGAATGATCCCGAGCGGCGGAAGCGGGTGCTTGCGTATCCCGAAAATGTTCTCCGTGACCAGCACCCGGTGGGCGTCAAGTTTGAGGAAACAATTAATGCACATGAAGGAGCTTTATGAAAGTCGCACAGTATGAACTCGAAGACGGCGGTTGTGTTGCCGTTGAGTTGAACGGCAAATGGATAAATTACAGCAAGGCGTTTGTAAGCTATCATTTCCTCCAACATGATCTTACGCTCCGGCAGCCCGAAAGCATTACGGAGATGTTGCAACTCGGCCTCTTCGAGGTGAAGGCGATGAACAAAGTTGCCCTGCATGTGAAGAAGAACCGGCTTCAGAAATACTTTTCATTGCC
>JBBRUI010000121.1:0-12249 GCA_038247945.1 Bacteroidota bacterium
GGCGGGCATCGTCAGCGCCATTGGCCGCAACATTAACATCATCGGCGACAAATACGGAATTGAAAATTTCATTCAAACGGATGCTGCAATCAATCCGGGGAATAGCGGTGGTGCTCTGGTAAATATGAACGGAGAAGTCATTGGTATCAACGCCGCCATCGCAACGACCAACATGCGTAATCAGGGTTACGGCTTTGCGGTTCCCATCAATATCGTAAAAACGGTTGCTATGGATTTGATCCAGAACGGGAAAGTCCGCCGCGGCTATATCGGTGTTTCGATCGGACAGGTCGATCAAACAATGGCTGATGCGATCGGGCTTGAGTCGGCGAAAGGTGTCCTTGTTCAGGATATAGTGAAAGACGGCGCCGGAGAAGCTGCCGGAATCAAGAACGGCGACGTTATTCTTTCCATCGACGGAAAGGAAGTCAACGAGCCCAATGAATTGCAAAGCTACATTGCGACCAGGCACGCTGGGGATGCTGTCACGCTTAAATTGTTCCGAGATGGCCGCACGCTCGATAAAAAAGTTACACTGAAAGCTCTTGAAGCTGAAAAGACGGCGGTTAAAGCGTCAAACAAAAAGGAGGAAGACACCGACCGGGAATCGAAATCCTCCACTGTAAAATTCGATAATATCGGCATGTCCGTTCGCCCACTCACATCGGATGAAAGGAAAGAGGCGGACGTTGAAAATGGCGTGGTGGTGTCTGAAGTAAAGCAGTACGGCGAGGCATTTGAACGAAAGATTGCCGAGAACGATGTAATCGTCGAAGCGGATAAGAAGCCTGTAAAATCTCCCTCGGACTTGAAGAAAATCATTGCGTCGAAGAAGTCCGGAGACTCTGTTCTCCTTCGCGTGAAAAAACAACAAGGTATTACAGCATATATAGCAGTTCAGATTCAGAACTAATTGTGGCATAAGAAGTAGCTTCTGAAAGCCTCGACCGAAAGGTCGGGGCTTTCTTGTTCACAGGGTCTATCGCGGGCACCTCATGTTGCTTGACAATCCTTCCTCTTAGTGCTATATTTTCGTAGCTATAATCCGCGGCGATCTCGTCACCAAGACAGACAGCAAGGAGGTAAAGGGACTTCAGCGCATACGCAATGCAACGACCTGCTCACGGAAAGATGAATGCAAAGGTTCTCATCTTGAATCAGAGCTACGAACCAATGAGCGTCATAAATGTGAAGAAGGCAATTGTTCTCCTTTATCTCGGCAAAGCGGAGTTGATCGAAGCGCACGAGGGACGTGCTGTTCGTTCTGTTTCGACCACGATGCCGTTTCCGAGTATTGTGAAGCTCTCCATGTTTGTTAAGGTTCCCTTCAAACGAATTATTCTTTCCCGCAAGAATATTCTTCGGCGCGACGGACATCGCTGCATGTACTGTGGACGGGGCGACCTGACTTTAACGATTGACCATGTGATGCCCATTTCACGCGGGGGAGAAGATTCGTGGGAGAATCTGGTTTGTGCCTGCGTCAAGTGCAACAATCGTAAAGGAGACCGCACGCCGGACGAGGCCCATCTGCTTCTCCTTCGCCGGCCCATGCGTCCGAATCACGTTACGTTCATCAGTCACTTTGTTGGGAGGATGGACGAACGATGGAAACCGTATCTCTTTCTTCAGTGACCCGTCAGCAAAGACGGGTTCTTTATTGGCGGACTGTCGATGCATCATTCTATAAGGAAATTGTTTGAGCAAGAAAACTATTTTGAGTGGTATGAGGCCGACCGGCAAGCTGCATCTCGGTCACTTGGTGGGGGCGTTGGAAAATTGGGTTTCGCTGCAGCATGAGTATCAGAACTACCATCTCATTGCAGATTATCATGCGCTGACGACAAATCTGGATACGTCGGCGATTTATCAAAACTCAATCGATATGTTGATCGATTGGCTGGCGGCCGGCATTGATCCGGCGAAGAGTCCGATGTTCCGGCAATCGCAGATCAAAGAGCATACGGAACTCCACCTGATTTTTTCGATGCTCATAACGCAGGCGAGGCTTGAGCGAAACCCGGCGGTGAAGGAGCAAGTGAGGGATTTGAACATCGACAGTGTAAGTTACGGTCATCTCGGATATCCGGTGTTGCAGGCGGCAGATATTCTTCTGTACAAGGGCGACCTTGTTCCGGTGGGAGAAGATCAGGTACCGCATGTGGAGATCACGAGGGAAATAGCTCGGCGGTTCAATAATATATATGGAAATGTTTTCCCCGAGCCGGAACCCAAGCTGACACAATTTGCACGTCTTCCCGGTCTTGACGGTGCTGACAAGAAGATGAGCAAGTCCGCAGGCAACACGATTCTCCTTTCAGATTCACCGGAGGAGATACAGCGCAAGATGCGTACTGCGGTAACGGATCCGTTGAAAATCCGCAAGAACGATCCGGGCAGACCTGAGATTTGTCTCGTCTACACTTACCACAAGAAATTCAATCCGGCTGAATCATCTGAAGTTGAAAGGGACTGCAGAAGCGGAGCGCTCGGGTGCGTTGACTGCAAGAATCGTGTTGCCGTGAAGATTTCCGAACACCTTGCCCCGATGCGGGAGACTCGTGCTCACTACGAATCTCATCCGGATGAAGTGAAAGAGATTCTTGCAAATGGGGAGGTGAGAGCACGAGTAAGGGCGCGTGAGACAATGAGTGAAGTCAGAAGTGCGATGAAGTTAGGTTAGGATAGCGCCGTTGAATAGTAAGGTGAGTTGAGATTATGGAAACGACAGTCGTCGATAACAGGTTAGCTTTAATGTTGGCAGATTTGATTCGTCTGCACATGGACGATCTGAAAACCAAATACAATGTTGCTTCTCTCGCAATGTTTGGCTCGTACGTTCGCGGCGACCAAACGCCTGAGAGCGATGTTGATATGCTCGTGGAGTTCAACGGGCCTATTGGGTTTTTTAGATTCATGGAACTCGAACGAGCATTAAGCAACATCATTTCGAGGAAAGTCGATTTGGTTTCCCGCGGCGGAATTAAGCCAATGATATTTGAGAGGGTGAAAGATTCACTGCTGACAGTATGAGCGAGAAGCGCACGCAGCGAATCTTTCTTCATGACATTATCAACGAGGTTGAACGTGTCAACCGAATCCTCTTGCCTCTTTCGTATGATGAATTTTTTGATGATGAGGTCGCCGTGTACGCAATCATGAAGTGTTTTGAAATAATCGGGGAAGCTGCCCGCAATTTATCGCCCGAATTAAAATCGAGAATGCCGCATATTCCTTGGCAGGATGTTATTGCGATGAGAAACAAAATCACTCACGAGTATTGGGGCGCTGACGTTAAGGTCATGTGGGACTCTGCGAAGCTCGATTTACCAACTCTTAAGGACGAAGTCCACAGACTCCTGGCTTCTTTGCCAAAGGAATTCGAATGAGCACATACCGAGTTAAACTTTCAGATTTCGAAGGCCCGCTCGATCTCCTTTTGTTCTTTATCAAGCGGGATGAATTGGATATTTACAACATTCCCATCTCAAGGATTGCCAAGGAATTCCTTGACTATCTCCACCTGATGGCTTCACTCGATCTTGAAGTGGCGGGTGATTTTATTGTCATGGCCGCAACACTCATGCAAATCAAAGTGAGAATGTTATTGCCCAAGGAGATCGGCCCGGACGGTGAAGAAGAAGACCCGCGTGCTGAACTTGTCCGACGCCTGATTGAATACAAGCGCTTCAAAGAAATGTCTATCGAGTTTTCCAAAATCGATGATGAACAGCGCAAGGTATATTATCGCAAATTCTTCCAGGCTGATCCCGCAGAGCATGTCGCCGAGGAAGAACAGGACATCATGAAGGACATAACGCTGTTCAATCTTATTTCTACATATAAAAAAGCAATGGACAGTATACCGAAAAGGGCTGTCCATGAAGTACAGCTTTTTAACGTAACGATCGAAGAACAAATGAGCTTTGCGCTGGACTATCTTCGTGTAAACAAAGAAACGACACTGATGAAATTGATCGGACACATGACGGAAAAGATCCGCATCATTGTCACGGTCATTGCTCTTTTGGAAATGGCAAAAAACAAAGCAATAACACTCTCGGCAATGGAAGGTGAGGAAGATATTCTCATCCGCTCTGCAGGGGTTGAGCAATTGGCTGCGGTGATTCCATGACAGGCGAACAACCGACAACACTCAAACAGATTATCGAGGCGCTGTTTTTTGGAACGGACGAGCCGCTTTCAATCCGCCAGATCGACGAGATACTCGATGGCTTCGAAGCAGGCGAGTTGCCGCAGAGGCGCATTACCGAACAGGTGATTCTTGACTGCATCGAACAGCTCAACAAGGAGTATGGCGAGACCGGACGTTCAATGCACATTGTTAAAGTCGCTGGCGGTTATCAGTTTGCAACGCTGCCGCTGTTTGCGACCTGGCTTGGCAGAATGCTGAAGGAAAGATCGAAGCGGAAGCTTTCTGTCTCGGCGTTGGAAAGCCTTGCAGTGATTGCTTACAAGCAACCCGTGACGAAACCTGAGATCGAATCCATCCGCGGTGTGAACGCCGACTATATCATCCGATCGCTGATGGAGCGGAACATGATCACGATTGTCGGGCGGGCACCCACACCGGGACGTCCGTTGCTGTATGGCACGACGCGGGATTTCCTCAAACACTTTGGCCTGAACGATCTTTCAGAATTACCGAAGCCCCGCGAAATCGACGAGCTGATGGCGGAGGCAGAGTTTGAAGTCGAGAAGCAGTTGCTGAAGGAAGCCGAAGCCAAGGCTGCCGAGAATGACGACGACGGCGATGATGAAATTAGGATTGTTGTAAGCGAAGACGGGAAACTCCGTAGATTGGATTCTGATAATTTGCCGGAATCTGAGGGATAATAGTGCCGAAGCTTTACGAATACTTGGGCATTCTGATTTTCTTCTATTCAAATGATCACAGACCAATTCATGTACACGGAAGGTATCAAGGACGCGAGAGTAAAGTCGAAATCACTCTCGAGGATGGAAAATTAGTCGCGGTAACGTTGGAGGGCGTTTTCGGCAAGAGACCTTTGCCTTCCGCCAAGGCAAAGGAGTTCCTGGCATTCGTGACTTTGTATGCTGACGAGATCATCAAGAAATGGGTGGATTTCTTTGTGTACGGTAAAGAAATAAAACCGAAAGTTATTCGAAGGAAAATCAGATGAATGGAAATGAACTAATCGCAATCAAAGATGCTGAGTATCTTGACGGATACAAGCTCCGCTTGAAGTTTAACGATGGGAAAGAGAACATCGTTGACTTCGGTCCATTTCTTCGTTCGGCGTCCAATCCAATGACAAAGAAGTATCGGGACCTTGATCAATTCAAGAAATTCAAGGTACGGCGCGGCGATCTTGATTGGAATGATATGGAGTTATGCTTTCCGATAGCCGATCTTTATCGGGGTAAAATATCCTGATATTTGTTCCCTTCAGTTTTTCAAATTATCCTACCATATGAAACGCCCACCCAAGCCAAAACCACAATCCTCTGAACTCATTCGCATCAACCGCTACATCAGCATGTGCGGCGTTGCCTCGCGGCGCAAAGCGGATGAACTTGTGCTCGAAGGAAAAGTGCAAGTGAACGGCAAGGTCATGACCGACCTCGGCTCGAAGATCAATCCCAACAAAGATAAAGTCTTCGTCGAAGGCAAAGAGGTCGCACGTGTGCACGAGTATTTGTATCTGGTGATGAACAAGCCGAAGGATGCCATTACCACACTGAGCGACGAGAAAGGAAGAACGACTGTGATGAGTCTTGTGAAGACGAAGCAGCGTGTCTATCCCATCGGCCGCCTTGACAGGAATACGACAGGTGTGTTGTTGTTGACGAATGACGGCGACTTTGCCAACCATCTGATGCATCCGAAGTTCAAAATTTCAAAGTCATATCAGGTAACGCTCGAGACTGCGTTCACGCAGGAACACGCGGCACAGCTTCGCAAAGGCATCAAGCTTGAGGACGGAAAAACCGGCCCTGCCGATGTGTACATACTTCCCAAAGGCAAGGCAAAAGAAATCGGCATCATCATCCACGAAGGACGCAACCGCCAGGTTCGCCGCATGTTCGAATCGCTCGGCTATGAAGTAAAGAAGCTCGACCGCGTTGCATACGGACCGATTACGAAGGAAGGATTGAGCCGCGGTGAAACAAGAAGTCTGACTCGTCCCGAAGTGAGGAAGTTGAAGGAGATGGCGGGGATGGCGGAGGAGATTTAGAAATAAGATTGTTTTCAAGTGTATTCCGCCTTGGCGGGATGACGTAGTAAGGAGCCAAATCATCATAGGATTCGCATGACAGAAAAAACCGGCAAGACCGATTATTCCCGAACGATGAAGTGCGGCCATTGCGGAAACTTTGCCCCAATGAAAAGAGCAGCCGTCTACTCGGCGGTGTCGACTTATGAAGACGGGGCTGCTACGTGTGATGAAGGCTATATATACAACTTGTTAGAATGCCCTGCGTGTAGCAAGATTACATTAACCGCCTTGTATTATGCTGATTGGATGGGAGGTGAAGAGGACTCAAAGCAAGAAATTCTGTATCCATCAGACGACAAGCTACCAATTGGCTTGCCAGTTACACTGAATAAGGCGTACGAGGCAGCTTTGAAAGTGAGACCCATTGATGCAAACGCATATGGTGTTCTCATAGGTAGGCTACTTGAAATGGTCTGCGAAGATAGAAAAGCACAAGGGAAGGATCTGAACGCGAAATTGGCTGACCTTGCAACAAAAGGAGAAATCCCAAACAATCTTGTAGGTGTAGCAAATGGGTTACGCAACCTGCGCAATGTTGGTGCACATGCTGTGCTCGGCGAACTTACAGAAGCTGAAATTCCAATTCTGAGCAGTCTTGCAAAGGCAATTCTGGAGTATGTTTATAGTGCACCTCATCTTGCGAAAATGGCTGAAGAGAAGCTTGTGAAACTCAAGACAAAGCAACGCAAGTAACTAACCCCAAGCGGCAGCTAAAAAACTGTACCAAACTATTCCCGTCGCTCACACCGCCTTCACCACCACCACCGTCTGATCATCATGCTGTTGGGCTTCGCCAGCAAACTCTTTAACCGCTGCAAGAATCTTATCTCGTATCTCACTCGCACTCGCCTGAACGCTTTCGTTGAACAGCGTTACTAAACGGGCGTCGCCGAATTCTTCGTTGTCCAGGGTTCTTCCTTCTGTAATCCCGTCCGTGACGAATACGAACACATCGCCTGTGGCGTAGCTGATTGTTTGCTCTTCAAGATTCTCCGCAAAAGTTTTCTCCGGTGACATGCCCATCCCCAATCCTTTCGGAAGAAGCTTGCGAATGTTCTTCGTCGAAGATTCGTAATGGAGGAGGGGAAGATGTCCGGCCCGCGCAAGTTTAATCGTATTGGCTTTCACGTTGAAGGCAGCGCCGAACGCCGTTACAAATGCTTTCTGTGAAAGATCGTTACGCAACACTGTGTTAGTGCGAATGAATAACTCTCGCGGCGTAAGTCCGAAGCTGTGCAGTGAGTGAAGTATGCCTTGCACTTTGGACATGTACAACGCAGCCGAAGTTCCCTTGCCGCTCACGTCGCCGACGATCACCGTGAATTTATCAAGTTCACCGTTCAGGTAATCGAAATAGTCGCCGCCAACCTCGAAGGCCGGAACCGACATGCCGGCAATCTCGAGCCCTGCAATATCCGGAGTTGTTTGCGGCAGCGAGCTGAGCTGAATTTGTCGGGCAATGCCGAGTTCGTGTTTCATCCGTTCCTGTCCCGCAAGTTCTTCGTAGAGGAACGAATTCTCCACCGCAACCGATGCTTGCTTTGCCGTTGACGAAAGAAACTCATAGTCCTCCTGATGGAACGCAGTCTCCGAACGTTTCTCGCCAATCAGCAATGCGCCGATAAGTTTATCCTTCGAGTGTATCGGCACCACGATCTGGATTTCCTGAGATTGAAACACGGGACGGATCTCTGCAGGCAGAGAATCGACAGCAAATTCTTTTGCAAACGGCTTCAGCCATTCTGCGATCGTATTGCGCTGAGAGAAACAGAATTTCTTCCATTCTGTCCCGTCAAATCCGTGTGCCATATCGCAGCAGCACGTCTCCTGGTTTCTGAAGAACATAACGCCGACCCGTTTGAGCGACATCATTTCACTCAGCTTCTCTGCAATGCCGCGGGCGAGGCCTTCCATGGTAAGCGTGGACGCAAGCACTTCTGCCATTCGGTGCGCAGCCCGCCGGTAATCATATCCTCCCCGATGGAACTTGCCTGCGAGAAAATTATACCCGGCTTTGCCGACGCGCAGAAAAAGCAACGCGAGGGCGATGCCGGCAATCATCAAAAAAGTTTTCTCGGCAATGGTTTGTTCGCGTGGCTGCAGCGCAGTGGGAAGAACTTCAATCGATGCGCCTGTTAAATGAATGTTGGGAAGTTGAAGGCTTTGTCGCGGAAGCAGGAAGAGCAGCCAGATAAACAGCGTAACGAGCGCAACAGTCCAGACCGTTGAGGCGAACGAAAACTGCACGTTCTTTCTCACCCGCAGATTCAGATCAAAAAGCCTGTACCGGGCAATGCAGTAGAAAAGTGACAGAGGGATCGAGGTAGAGAGAAACGTTGCGAAGGTCGCCGACTGCGGGTAAAATCTACCAACTATAAGGATCAGGGCAACTGTAATGCTGATGGCGAACTTGAACGGCCGGAGAAGGAGCCGCTGCTCTCTCTGCTGATATTTTCTAAAGAAAAGAAAAAGGACTGTAGTGAGAATAATCTGAAGTAGTAACCCCAGTCCAAAACCAGAGCCGCGCCTGGCAATGCCCCCCGCAACAGGCAAGAGACCCAATAAATAAATTACAGGTCGAATCCAACCATGAGTGAGCATCTCCGTGCGTCGTGCCGGAAAATATAGCAATGAGTGAGCAAAGAATGCCACGGCTAATGCGTATGCCCCTCCCGAAAGGAAAACAAGAATCAGGAACAGGGAAGAATTCGGGCTTTGATTGTAGGGAAAAGCAAGCGGAGCCAGAAAGGCCATCAGGCATGCAAGACTCAATAACCTCGAGCCATTCAAATTTGGCCGCTTCGTCGCAAGCAAAATCGCCAGTCCGAGGAACAGAAGTGAAGTTATGGTAAATCCAAGCACAAACAGCGGAATTCCTACTGATGCAAGAACAATGTGCAGATCGAGCTCCGTGTTTTCCCGAAGAATGTTGTAGACAAAACTTTTCCCCGTTGTTCCGCTGCGAAGAATCGAGTCCGCCTGAACTGCACTCCAGAATGTTTGTCCGTTGATACTGAGAATCAAGTCGCCCACTTTCATGCCGGCGCGGTCCGATGCACCGCCATCGACAACTCCCACAACGAGTACATACGGAGGTATACTCCGAATCTTCAAGTCCGCGAAAGCATCTTTACTCACCGTAAACGTTGCCCGCGTATTTGTAGCAGGCTTGAGAATAGTAATCTTCAGGAGTGAATCACGTGTATTTTGCGTCGGCAGGTTTTCCACTTCAAGAATAATATCGCCCGTCTTCACATCGCTAATCCGATCGGTACTCCGGGAAACGATCAGAAACGATGGAGGATCAACGAAAATGTTTTCATCGGTGGGCGACGAAGTGAGCTTGTAGAGGTTGATGCTTACCGCGACAATACAAACAAGCGCTGCCGCAGCGAAAAGAGTCTGAAAATATCCCGGACGCGTATCGAAGAGTTTCATGTAAGACAGTTGGATGAGTGATGTAAGGATACCAAAAACACGTGAGAAGGTAAAGCCCGCTCACAAAGAGTATTCGTTTGGTTTCTTGCTTATCGTTCGCATTCTCGGTATTATTTTTCCACAAGTCTCACCCCATTATCCTTCATCTATAGAGAATAACTTTGGAAGTTAAGACTGATACGCAGGATTTTAACGAGCTGATGCTTCGCCGCCGCGAAGAGCTTGAGCAACTGAAGAACAATGAAATTAATCCGTATCCGTACGGGTTTGAACGCAATGGTTTTTCAAAAGAAATTATCGACTCCTTTAAGGACGATGCCCCGCAACGAATAGTTGCAGTAGCGGGACGAATCATGTCGATACGTAAAATGGGAAAGGCAGCATTTTGCCACATCCAGGATTCGCAAGGCAAGATTCAGATTTATTTGAGGAAAGATGACCTCGGAGAGTTTTACGATTCGTTCAAGCTGCTGGATATCGGAGACATTATAGGTGTTGAGGGATACGTATTTCGGACGAAGATGGGTGAAGTGTCTGTTCATGCGCAGAAAGTTGTTCTGCTGGCAAAGTCGCTTCGGCCGCTGCCGATAGCAAAGGAAACGAAAGATGAACAGGGCAACACAGTCGTTCATGATCCGTTTTCGGACAAAGAACTTCGATACCGCCAGCGGTATGTTGATTTAGTGGTAAACTCGCAAGTGAAGGATGTCTTCGTTAAGCGCGCAAAGATCATTTCAACTATGCGCAGGTTTTTTGAAGAGCGGGGATATCTTGAAGTTGAAACGCCGATACTCCAGCCGCAATACGGCGGAGCGTTCGCCCGTCCTTTTACTACGCACCACAACACGCTTGATGTTGAGATGTTTCTTCGTGTTGCCAACGAGTTGTATTTGAAGCGCCTGATCGTTGGCGGGTTCGATGGTGTGTTTGAGTTCGCAAAAGATTTTCGGAACGAGGGAATGGACCGGACGCACAATCCTGAGTTTACCATGCTCGAAATCTACGTGGCGTACAAAGATTACATCTGGATGATGGAGATGGTTGAGCAACTTATCAGTCAGGTTGCGATGGCGGTGAATGGTTCCATGAAGGCAAAGCTTGGCGAAAATGAAATTGATTTCACTGCGCCCTGGACGCGCTTGACGATGTTTGATGCAATCGAGAAATACACCGGCAAGCAGCTTCGAGAAAAAAATGAAGACGAGCTGCGAGCCATTGCCAAAGAAATAAATATCGAAATTCCCGCGGGTGCAGGCTCAGGTGCAATCATCGATGAAATCTTCAGCGAGAAAGTTGAGCACCATCTTATTCAACCGACATTCATCACCGATTATCCGGTAGAGATGTCGCCGCTTGCAAAGAAACATCGTTCCGAAGCGGGACTCGTTGAGCGTTTCGAAGCCATCTGCAACGGACAGGAACTCTGCAACGCCTTCAGTGAGCTCAACGACCCTCTCGACCAGCGCGCCCGGTTTGAAGAACAAATGCGCATGAAAGCAAAAGGTCAAGCAGAAGTCCAACCGCTTGATGAGGATTTTCTACGGGCGCTTGAATATGGAATGCCTCCGACGGCGGGACTGGGAATCGGGATTGACCGATTAACAATGTTGCTCACCGGACAGGATTCAATCCGCGACGTGATTTTCTTTCCGCAGATGAAACCGGAGAAGGCATTGAATGACCCTGTGAGAGAAGATACCGACGTTGATCAATTCACAAGCGCCCTGAATAAGAAACACTTCAACAAGAGGCTAGAAGAAGAAGTGCAGCGAGCTAAAGATTTTGGGGCTGAGCTTTCCCTTGTGTCAATAGCGATAGACGGGATGCAGGAACATGTGAATCGTTATGGAAAGGAAGGATTTGAAGGAATTGTCGAACAAGTTTCAAAACTCGTTCGGGCAAACACGCAACCCTACGACGTGCTTGGCCTTGTCAATGCAAACACGTTGAATGTTCTGCTTGTGAATACCACAACAAACGATGCATACATATGGGCGGATAGAGTTCGCGGTCATATTGCAAGCAACACCCTCCTATTTGGAAGATTGAAGTGTTCTGTTACGGTAAGTGTGGGGGTTTGCGGTTTGAATGAAGGAATGAGACAAGAAGATCTTATAGCCGGAACATCGCAGATGCTTAATAAGGCAATTGAAAGCGGTGGCAATCTCGTACGAAAAGTTCCATGAAGCACGAGATTGTTAGAGTCACTTCGCTTAAGGTTGTTGCCCCGTACACCCTTGAGCTTACCTTTGATGATAGTGTCAAGAAGGTAATCAACTTTGAACCCGTTTTACATGGCGAGATGTATTCTCCGCTATGTGACGTCAATGTATTCAACTCGGTGAGGATTGATCCGGAGGTTTACACAATTGTTTGGTCGAACGGTGCCGATTTCGATCCGGCAATCCTTCATGATTGGGAAGACCACAAAGAAGAATTGGTACGCCGTGCTCAAGAGTGGGAGGCTATTGAACATTAGCAGGCATCCACGAGGCTGCCCCGCAAGAGTTCCTTGATAGTGCACATAAGTTTGGGTAATTTGATTCAA
>JBBRUI010000122.1:0-12133 GCA_038247945.1 Bacteroidota bacterium
ATCGCTGAGGCAGAAGGCTACGAACAGGTCGCAACGTATACGCTCAGCAACATGGGCGCAGCCCTTAACAAGAAGGGTGAATACGCGAAAGGGTTGGAGTCGTTTGAAAAAAGTGTGCAGCTTGCGGATAAGATTGGCGACGCGAGAATCAAAGTGCAATCGGTGGGAGGAATGGGAGAATCACAAATTAATTTGAAGAATTACGGCCAGGCGGAAAAGTATACGCTGCAATCATTGCAGCTTGCGAAAGAAGTCGGGCTTCTTGAGTACGAAAAGGAAATGCACCAGGGCCTGAGCGAAATTTATCAGAAACAGAACAACAGCGCAAAAGCGCTTGAAGCGTACAAGACATACATTTCGCTTCGTGATAGCATATTGAATGACCAGAAGAAACAGGAACTGACAAAAAAGGAAATACAATTTGAATATGAGAAAAAGGAGGCAGTACTGAATGCCGAACATGAAGCGGAATTCAGGCGGCAAGGTGTTGTTCAAAATGCTGTTATGGGAGGATCGGCAGTGTTGCTGATTGCGGGCGTGTCGAGCTTCGTGTTTTACAAGAAGCGACGGGACGCGGATGAGCGGAGGACAGAGGCCGAATTTAACGCACAGGTTTCAGACACAGAAATGAAGGCCCTGCGTTCGCAAATGAATCCCCATTTCATCTTCAACTCGCTGAATTCAATCAGCGATTTCATCTCGAAACATGACGTTAAATCTGCGGACTACTACCTGACGAAGTTTGCGAAGCTTATGCGGTTGATCCTCGAGAACTCCGAGCAGAAGGAAGTGACCCTCTCCGATGATTTGAAAGCGCTTGAGTTGTACATGCAACTGGAATCGTTGCGATTGAATAATAAATTCACGTACGAAGTACATGTCGATGATTCTCTTGACAAAGAGACGACGCTCATTCCGCCGTTGCTTCTTCAGCCGTTTGTCGAGAACAGCATCTGGCATGGGATTTCACAGAAGCAGGGTGACGGTAAGATTCTGATTCACATCAAAAAGGAAAATGACATGATCCGCTGCATTGTGGAAGATAATGGTGTTGGCAGGAAGCGTTCGGCAGAAAGCGCAATTGACCAAAGGCAGCCCGGGAAGCAATCGTTGGGAATAAAGATAACGAAGGCCCGGCTCGACATCATGAATAGAATCAAACAATCAAAAGCGACGGTCGAGTTATCCGATCTGGCGGAAGGAATGAGAGTTGAAGTGAGGTTGCCCCTGGCGTTACAATTTTGAGAGTGCGACAGTGATCAAAGCAGTCATAGTCGATGATGAGCAATCGTGTATAGACAGGCTGAGCAGTTTGCTTGCTACGCATTGCAGTCAATCCGTTCATCTTGCCGGAACACCTTTATCAGTCGAGGAAGGGTTGCAGGTAATAACAAAATCAAAACCGGATGTCGTATTTCTTGATGTGCAGCTTCACAGCAGCACGGGTTTTGATCTGCTCAAACAACTGGGCGAAATCCGGTTTGAAGTGATATTCACGACGGCGTTTGAGAAATATGCCGTGCAGGCGTTCAAGTTCAGTGCGATTGATTATTTGCTGAAACCTGTTGACCCGGACGACCTGCAGCAGGCGGTGGGGAAGCTGCAAGAAAAGCTGTCGAAAGATGAGATGTCCGCGAAGCTGGATGTTCTCTTTCATAATTTGAAAGATATCCGGGGCGCATCGAAAAAAATCAGCATCCCGACAATCAACGGACTCGAGTTCGTGGACGTGAGCGATATTATCCGCTGCCAATCCGATGAAAATTACACCAATATTTTCCTGCGGGAACAGCCTCGCAAGATCACCGTTGCGAAGACACTGAAAGAGTTCGAAGAGCTGCTCACCGAATACAACTTTTACCGCGTACACAATTCCCACCTCATCAATCTCGCACACATCAAACGTTACAACAAGGGCACCGGCGGCTACGTGACGATGAACGACAACTCGGAAGTGGAAGTCTCAACGAGGAGGAAGGAAGAGTTTCTGAAAAGGATTGCGGAGATGTGAGACTGGTCTGGGATTCTTTCGCCCCTCCGAGGCTAGTGAAATGTGGTGAGTCGATTGTCCCGACTTTTGTCGTGAGTTAATTTTTTTGCGCCACTCCGTGACTTAAGCGTGATGAGGAATCCTTATTATTATTGTGTCTTGCAAGCGTTCATCATTTGCGATATATTCGTTTATAAGGAGAGGCGTCACATGCAAACAATCATTGTTACAGTAAAAGACGAATCCAAAGCCACGGAACTCATTGGCAGATTGTCGGAAATGGACCATGTTCACTTTCGCGTTGCCTCGTGGAAACGGAGCCTCAGTTGATCCTGTGCGATTCCGATGTGTTGATTGATTCGTTACGCGGTAAAACCTCTCGCCAACAAGTTCTCACGTCGATTGACTTTTCAGACCTTAGCATCAGCGTTGTGACAGAGATGGAGTTGTATCAGTGTAACACAGAAAACCCCACCCAACTTTCGTCTCTACGAGACCATAGGCTGAACGGGGTTTTCTTAATCCGGTGTAGAGACGTTGCAGTGCAACGTCTCTACGAGACCCACCCGCAATTTGTAACACAACACGCATCCGCCTACGTGCTCAACGTTCGTTCCGCACTCAGGACAGGAATGCCTGCTACACTACCTGCTTGAAAGGATTGATGATCCTGAGCGTCCCACTGATTAGCTGACCATCCCGAAAATCCTCTGAGTACAATTTTGTACAGCCGTTTTGCAGGGCGGCTATCTCGGTCGTCACGGCAAAAATGTATAACCATAGTGCCTCCTTGTTATTCGATAATTGATTCTGGTTTCATTATTCAATAACTTCAATCGTCACTCAATTGAGGGAAGAATGGAAAACGAAACTGATCTTTCACGAATTACCATTGTGCCGGATATATGCGGCGGGCGACCGACGATCCGCCGCATGCGCATTACCGTTGCGAACATTCTCGAACTGCTCGCCGGAGGAATGTCGGAGCGGGAAATACTCGACGACTATCCCTACCTTGAGCTGGAAGACATCAAAGCCTGTTTGCAATATGCAGCACGGCTTGCCTCGCATCATCTTGAGCCGGCGGCATGACGTGGCTTGTTGATGCACAACTCCCACCGCGCCTTTGTGCGTGGCTGGAACACAAGGGAGAAACAAGTCTTCATGTTGCGTCGCTTTCGTCTGAAGTTTCATTACCGGATTCATCGGTTTGGGAATATGCCAAACAAAATTCATGTGTTGTTCTGAGCAAAGATCGAGACTTCTACGATCGGGCAATTCTCCTCGGCGCTCCTCCTCAGGTTGTTCACATTACAGTCGGCAATTGTTCTAATCCCAACCTCTTCGATATTCTTGACCGGCGATGGAACGAGATCGTGAAAGCGATTCAAGGAAACAGCCCTTTGGTGGTTGTTACGAAATCCAGCGTTCAAACGTTTTGACAATTCATCGGGGCTGCACGAGCACCAACACCAAACCTTCTCCACTTTCTAACTTCGACATTGCTTTACCAATTACTGCGCCGTACGACTTCTCGAACTCTGTTGCCTTCATAGGCAAAGGATTAGACGGGAAATCTTGAGGAGAACAATGACAATTATTTGCAGGTAACATTCCCGAAAGGACTACTGTAACACAAAACCCCGCCCAACTTTCGTCTCTACGAGACCATAGGCTGAACGGGGTTTACTTATTTCGGTGTAGAGACGTTGCAGTGCAACGTCTCTACGAGGGTTAACATTTACTCCACCCGCAATTCTGACACAACACGCATCCACCCACGTGCTCAACGTTCGTTCCGCACTCAGGACAGGAATGCCTGCTACACTACCTGCTTGAAAGGATTGATGATCCTGAGCGTCCCACTGATTAGCTGACCGTCTTGAAAATCCTCTGAGTATAATTTTGTACAGCCGTTTTGTAAAGCGGTTGCTAAAATCAATGAGTCGTAATGAGAATATCCGTTACTCTCGCCCAAGTCAAGGGCGCTTTGAATAGTTGAAACATCGACAGGATAAATCTCAAGCCCTGCAACTATTTCTTCCAGTGCCAATCGGATTGTGCTGTACGGTTCTTTGAATTTTTTGCGCATGACATTTGAAAATTCATTCAGAACCTGAACGCTCGTTGCGGCATCAGGTTCTGAAACGATGGAGAGGGCTTTCTCTCGTTTTGCTAACTCGAGCCGGGAGTAACCATAGACGATCACATTGCTATCAACGAATGTTCTACCGTTCATTTGCTTCGTCTCTGTTGAACGTAAAACCCCTCGTATCAATGTTCAAAGCTTCAAACTTCAAAGGGCGTTTTTTCTTTCGATCATTCTTGATGTTTTGAACAATGACTTCAACATCGCGCTCCATGCTATCCCTAAACTGGTCAGGGACACGAATTACACCGTTCGCGTATGTAGAACGAAACTTCACGCCTTCCATATATATCTCCTTGTTCTCATACTGAGAGTAACAAACCATGAGGTGAAAAGCAAGTTCGGTTGAGATATGTCAGTGCAACACAAAACCCCGCCCAACTTTCGTCTCTACGAGACCATAGGCTGAACGGGGTTTTCTTATTCGAGTGTAGAGACGTTGCAGTGCAACGTCTCTACGAGGGTTAACATTTACTCCACCCGCAATTCTGACACAACACGCACCCGCCTACATGCTCAACGTTTGTTCCGCACTCGGGGCAGGCCGTACTTATTCTAGGTCCGTCTTGAATCAAGCCTTTCTTGGGAACACCGGTCATAACTTTTGGTGTAGGATGCCCCACTTCATGATAATGGCGGAGTTGCTCACGGTTTTCAATGTAACGCTCCAGCACTTTTCCAATCGCATCGGGAGTCGAGAGGATTTGCCCGCCATCGCCGGACCAAACCGGCGTCGGGCCGGAAATTCCTTTGAGATGCTTTACAATCTCACGCGGCTCGATGCCTGAGCGCAGCGTAAGAGAAATCAGCCTGCTGATCGCTTCCGATTGCGCTGCTGCGTTACCGCCGGCTTTTCCAATCGTGGAGAACACTTCGCAGATGCCGGTTTCGTCTTCGTTGATCGTAACGTAGAGAGTTCCTTCGCCCGTCTTTACACGTTCCGTAACGCCGAATGTAACTGCAGGGCGAACGCGGGGGCCTTTGGGTTTTGCGGCCTCAGCTGTTTTTCCGGCTTCCTGCTTCTTTGCATATTCTTCTGTTTGCAGGATGCCTTCACGGCTGCCTTCACGATACACGGTAATGCCCTTGAGTCCGGCCTTGTAAGCGGTCAGGTAAATATCCGCTACGGTTTCAACACTCACATCTTCCGCAAGATTCACTGTGGAGGAAATCGAACTGTCGACGTACTTCTGGATTACGCCCTGCATCTTCACACGGAAATACGGATCGATGTCGTGCGCCGTTACAACGTAGTCCGGCAGATTCACATCGTCGCCAAACAATTTCTTTACAAGCGGGTGATAGACTTTGTATTCCGTGTACGTGTCGCCGTCGTGGTTCTTTACTTTGCGGCGATAGCTGGTACAGAAAATGGGTTCGATGCCCGAGCTTGTCTGCGCAACTATTGAGCCCGTACCTACCGGCGGCACTGTGATGACGGTACTGTTGCGGATGCCGTGCTTCTTGATTGATTCCTGAATTTCCGACGGAAGGCTCTGGATAAACTTGCTCTTTGAATATCCCTCCCATTGATAAAGCGGGAAGGAACCTTTCTCTTTTGCAAGCTCCACGGAAGTCTTGTACGACTCGTCGCGGATAATACGCATAATGTTCTCCGTCGCATCGAGAGCTTCCTGTGAATCGTATTTAATTTTCATCATCACCAAAGCATCTGCAAGTCCCGTAATGCCGAGCCCAATGCGGCGATCGGAGCCGACGGCTTTCTTGATTTTGTCGAGCGCATGGTTGTCCATGTTATACTCGACGACATTATCCATGAAACGCGTGGAGATGCGCGTGACTTCGGCAAGTTCAGTGTACATGAAGTTGCCATCATCGTCCACAAATTTTGCAAGATTGATGTTGCCAAGGTTGCACGCCGTGTACGAAGCAAGCGGTTGCTCGCCGCACGGGTTTGTACTCGTCAAAGGATTCGCATACTCAACGTTGTGGTAATCCTTCATCGTGTCCCAGAAAATAATTCCGGGCTCGGCCGAGGCGTGGGCATTCTTGATAATCTTAAACCATAACTCTTTTGCTTTTACTTTGCGGTACACTTTGTCATTCCAGCGCAGCTCGAAATCCGTATCGTCGATGACGGCCTTCATGAACTCATGAGTCAACAACACGCTGATATTTGCATGCTCGACTTTGATGCGACGGGGATCGTTCTTGATCGTGATAAATTTCTCAACATCCGGATGGTCGACACGAATCGTGAGCATAAGCGCTCCGCGGCGTCCGGCTTGCGATACTGTGTTTGTACTTTCGCTGAACAAGTTCATGAACGCTGTCGCTCCCGGCGAATGGTCGATAGTTGCATTTACCGAGGCGCCTTCAGGGCGAAGAATAGACAAATCCGTTCCCACGCCGCCGCCGGTACGATACACCAATGCAGATTCACTGATGCAGCGGTAGATTCCCTCGAGGCTGTCCTCTTCAATCGGAATAACATAGCAGTTTGAGAGAGTAGGGCGCCTCTTTGCTTCCTCGCGTCCCGCGCCGTGCATTACGCGCCCGCCGGGGACGAACTTGAAATCAAACAGCAGATTGAGGAATTGGTTGTACCAGTATTCCTTGTCGGCTTCAGTTTTCTCCACTGAGGCAAGGGCTTTTGCTATGCGACTCCACATATGCATCGGGCCTTGTTCCGTCGGTGCCAGGTACTTCGACCGCAATACGTCAGCGGCGAGCTCGTTATCCCCGTAATAATCGCGGGAGTTGAGAGCGAGATCCATGATCTGAGAATTAAGAAGGTTATTGCCACCGTCGTGCGCCTTAAGAGCGTCGATAGCTGTGGCGGGGGAGTCTTTTTGAGCCATAGCTTGTCCCTTCGTTTATTTGATGGTGAGAACTTATTTTATGAAAGAAGAAAGCCCAACTTGTTGAGCAGAAGCGGGCTTTCCTGGTAGTTTCTAGAATATCGGGCGACTCAAACGCTGCTGCATCGGGCTTATCGGTTACATTGGAACGAGTTGGAGAGTTGACCTGGACAGCACACGTATCGGAACAAAAGTTAGTGGTGAAAATATAATATCGATACAGAGGGAAGTCAAGTTAAAATTTCAAACAATTTTTTTCGCTCAATGAAATGAATGAGTTAGCTTTATTAAATTTTCATTTGTCATGCCGACCGATAATGGCGAGAAGTTAAAACTGTTGGAGTTTCCCCAAAACAGCGGAAAAGCCGAATGAAGTTTTTTGTTTTTTGCAAAGCGACCTCACCCTCCGCCAAAAGGGAAAGCACAGCGGACAGGCAACCCTCTCCTGGGAGGAGAGGGGCTTTATCATTGGTGCAACCTTCGTGTCTTGGTGCCTTGGTGGCAAGCTTTTTTGCTTTTTGATTTGGGGAATGTCCTCAAAACTGTTCTTGTTTTTTGCAGGAGTGCGGGATATATTGACGAACGAAATTAGATTCCGCCTCAATTCTATCTGAACCAATCTGAAAGAAGACTCCTATGTCAGTTGCAGTGCAATTCTCTACAATTCCAGAGATGTTTGACCGGATAACGACGCATTTTGCAAACTCAAGTCGTCCTTTCCTGCTCGCAAAGAAGGATGGCGCTTACAAGCCCATCGGCTACAAAGAAGTCCGAAGAAAAATGGAACTCACAGCCTTCGGACTTGCGTCATTAGGCGTGTCTCGTGGCGACATGGTGAGCATTATCGCAGAGAACAGACCCGAATGGCTGTATTGCGATCACGCTATCGCTGCCCTCGGGGCGATCAGCGTCCCCATCTACCCGACTATGACTGCGAAGCAGAACGAATATATCTTCAACGATGCCGGTGTCAAAACCGTGATTGTCTCGAACCAATTCCAATTAAACAAGGTCATGAAATCGCTCGAATCGGTTCCCTCTCTCGAGCACATCATAATTATGAACGAGAATTCCGGTTCGCAGGACGTAATGCAGTTCAGCAAGCTTCTTGTATTGGGTGAAGAATTCGAAAAGAAGAATCCAAACCTTTTGAGTGATGCCCGCGCCCGCATAAAACCAGATGATCTGTTGACGTTGATTTACACCTCCGGCACGACGGGGAATCCCAAAGGCGTAATGCTGACACACTCGAATCTGGTCAGCAACATTATCGATGCATCGACGTGCATTAGGATAGAAGAGAACGACGTTCTTCTTTCCTTTCTTCCGTTAAGTCATTCCTTCGAACGGATGGCTGGCAATTACACTGCAACTGCGTGCGGAGCAACCATCGCATACGCTGAAAGCATTGAAACGGTACAAAACAATCTTGTTGAAGTACGACCCACAATTGTTACAACTGTCCCCAGACTTTTCGAACGGATGCATAGCCGCATCATGAAGCAAGTGGATGCCGCACCGCCGAAGCGGCAGAAGCTGTTCTTCTGGGCTATTAAAATGGGACAGCAAGTTGCTGCTGCACGAAAGAAGAAAGAGTTTGCCCCGATTCTAAAACTAAAACACGCCATTGCCGACAAACTCGTGCTCAGAAAGATTCGCGAACGTCTTGGCGGCAGAATGAAATTCATGGTCTCCGGCGGCGCAGCCCTGCCGAGAGAGTTTGGAGAATTTTTTGAAGCTGTGGGAATAATCATAATCGAAGGTTATGGGCTGACGGAAACCTCGCCTGTTATCTCAGCCAACCGGCTGGATGATTACCGGTTCGGATCAGTCGGCAAGCCGATACCTCACGCTGAAGTGAAGATCGCCAGCGATGGAGAAATTCTCGCCCGCGGGCCGAACATCATGAAGGGTTACTGGAATCTTCCGCAGATGACGGCGGAAGTGATCGACGACGAAGGGTGGTTCCACACCGGCGATATCGGAGAAATAGATAGCGATGGATATCTTCGCATCACCGATAGAAAAAAACATCTCTTCGTCAGCTCAGGCGGAAAAAATATTGCTCCCCAGCCGATTGAAAATCTTTTTCTCTCCAGCAAATTCATCGAGCAGTTTGTTTTGATTGGGGATAAGAGAATGTTTTGCACCGCGCTTATTGTACCGGACTTCGAAATTTTGAAATCATACGCGGCCGAGAACAATATCTCATTCAAAGACGAAGCTGACCTCGTTAAGCATCCGATCATTGCGCAAATGCTCGAGAAGGATATTGAGCAGATTCAAAAAGATCTGGCAAATTTTGAACGCGTGCGCAAGTTTATCATCCTCGAAAAGCCCTTCACGATCGATTCCGGTGAACTGACGCCGACGCAGAAGATCAAGCGCAAGGTTGTCGAAGAAAAGTATGCAGACGTGATCGAAGGAATGTATCGCGGGATTAACTGAAACGAACTGAAAAATTTTATCCGCCCAAACCACAACGGCTTCTTCCGTTCCTTGCCTTTCGCACTCATTTTCCCTACCTTTTTGCAGATTTTTATACAGAATTGTTAAAATGAGAATAACAAATGATTGAGCAGTACGCGCCAATAGGCATTATGATTACGTTGGCAGTGATCTTCGGAATTGTACTTGCCAACATCAACAAGTGGATTGGTCCGAAGAAACCGAACGAGGAAAAGCTCTCCACGTACGAAAGCGGCATGCAGCCGGTCAAGACTGCGCGCGAGCGCTTCTCTGTTAAGTTCTACCTTGTCGCAATGCTTTTTATTGTGTTTGATATCGAGATCGTCTTCATGTATCCGTGGGCGGTGAAGTTCCGCGAGCTCGGACTTCTTGGTTTTGTTGAGATGTCAGTATTTATCGGAATTTTGTTGGTTGGGTTTTTGTATATCTGGAGGAAAGGGGCGTTACGATGGGATTAGATAGAATAGAACAAGACGGTTTCCTGGTAACAAAACTGGATGCCGTAATCAACTGGGCGCGGAAGAACTCACTCTGGCCGATGCCGATGGGAATCTCATGCTGTGCAATTGAAATGATGGCGACCGCATCGCCGCGGTTCGATATCTCGCGCTTCGGATCGGAAGTTATGCGCTTCACTCCGCGCCAATGCGATGTCATGATCGTTGCCGGCACCGTAACATACAAAATGGCAACAGTTGTACGGAAGATTTATGACCAGATGCCGGATCCGAAGTGGGTGATTTCGATGGGAGCCTGCGCATCGAGCGGAGGAATGTTCCGTTCGTATTCTGTGGTGCAGGGAATTGATTTGTTTATGCCGGTGGATGTGTACGTTGCAGGTTGTCCTCCCCGACCGGAAAATCTTTTGAACGGACTGATTGAACTTCAACGAAAAGTGGAAGAAGACCGCACGCTCGGAAAGCTTATCCACGGCGAAAAGCTGCATGTTAACGAAGCGGGACAAATAGAACGAACTGCAGTCGCGGCCTGATGAACGATCTCATCATACAAAAACTGAAAGAACAGTTTTCGCAGAACGTGGAAGCAACAAATGAGTTCCGCGGCGATTTGACTGTTCAGGTAAAGAAGAACTCGCTTCTCAAAGTCGGCGAGTTTCTCAAAAGCGATCCCGATCTCGCATTCGATCTCATCGTAGATGTGTTCGGAATCGATATGTACCGGCCCGAAGGACGCTTCGAGGTTGTCTACAATCTCTACTCGCTCAAGAACAATAAATATCTTCGCTTAAAGATCGTCGTGGAAGAAGACGATTGCTCAGCCCCGTCGGTTACCGGCATATGGGTGGGAGCCGATTGGCATGAGCGCGAAACGTATGATATGTTTGGAATAAAATTTACGGGCCATCCGGATCTTCGCCGCCTGTATATGCCGGAAGAGTACCAGCACTTTCCGATGAGGAAAGATTTTCCGTTGATGGGGATTCCGGATTCAATCCCGCTGCCCCGAAAGTAATTTCCCTTAGAGACTCTTTCATGTCCACACTTGTCGCTGACCAACCAAAGAAATCGCAGATCCTTGAAGCCCTCGAAGACCAGGACACCACTGTAAGCATCGAGGACCCGCTTGAGAATACAATGATTCTCAATATAGGTCCGCAGCACCCGGCAACGCATGGCGTGTTGCGGCTGCTGGTGACGCTTGATGGTGAAACGGTCGTTGCGTGCGTGCCCGAGCTCGGCTATCTTCATCGTGGCTACGAAAAAATCGGCGAGAACTGCACGTACCATGAATTCATTCCTCACACCGACCGCCTTGATTATCTCTCACCGCTTTCGAACAACGTCGGATATGTTCTTGCTGTCGAGAAGTTGATCGGTGTTGAAGTGCCGCCGCGTGCCCAATACATTCGCGTTCTATGCTGTGAAATGGCGCGGGTCGCATCGCACCTTGTGGCGGTTGGCAGTATGGCGATGGATGTTGGCGCGTTAACGATTTTGCTCTGGACGTTCCGCGAGCGCGAGAAGTTGCTCGACATCTATGATGTCCTGTGCGGTGCACGCTTCACCACCAGCTACACACGCATCGGCGGATTGATGCAGGACTGGACTGACACGTGCACGACGATGCTCAGAAAGTTTCTTGATGAGTTTGACAACGACATGCAGGAAGTGCAGGATCTGATTTTTACGAACAGAATTTTTATCGACCGATGTGAGAATGTCGGGTATATCTCGCGGGAACAAGCTATTGCTATGGGAATGACCGGCCCGATTCTCCGCGGGTCTGGAGTTGCACGCGACCTGCGGCGCGACAATCCGTATCTCGTCTACAACGAATTGGATTTCGACGTCATCACCGCAACAGAAGGCGACGTGCTTGCCCGTTTCCATGTGCGCTTTTCAGAGGCAAAAGAAAGTGCAAAGATTCTCCGCCAGGCGTTGCAGAAAATGCCTCAGGGCCATATCAATGTGAACCAGACAAAAAAAATCCTCGCACGAAAAGAGCGCATCTACACAAAGATGGAGGAGTTGATCCACGATTTCATGATCATCAATCTCGGTATCGACCCGCCGGTTGGCGAAATATATCAGGGTATCGAGTCTTCCAAAGGCGAGTTCGGCGTTTATCTTATGAGCGATGGAACGGGCCAGCCCTGGCGTTTGAAGATTCGCAGTCCATCGATGATAAATCTTTCGGCATTGCCTGTTATGTGCAAAGGGGCGATGGTGTCCGATATCGTCG
>JBBRUI010000123.1:0-12095 GCA_038247945.1 Bacteroidota bacterium
GGAGAAAACATGATGACCTGTGTAATCTGTAAACAAGCAGAGCCGGTTGCGGGTAACACAGTGACGTTCAATCGCAATGGTGCTGTTATTGTTTTCAAGGGTGTCCCTGCCCGAGTGTGTCCGAATTGTGGTGAAGCGTATGTCGACGCAAAAGCGGGAGCTCAACTCTTGAAGCAAGTTGAGCAGGCAGCGCAGAATGGAGCTGAAGTAGAAGTTCGACATTATTGTTCTGCGTAGTGTGCCTTCCTGGATGAAAAGAATCGACGACCACATCACCCATTTCCTCCACCGACGACGGTCAACGCGTTTCAAAGAGCTACAACATGTCTTGTTCGAAGCGGGATTTGAGATGCGGCAACAAAAGCGAGGAGGAAGTCATTATGTATTCAAACATCCTCAGGTTCAAGAGTTGGTTGTGCTGGTGAGCCCGGATCGAATGACTTGATCCCGGAATACCAGCTTATCAAAGCAGTGAAGGCGTTGCGACAACTATTGGAGAGACCATGAAGAAAAAACTGAAAGAATACCTCAAGTATGATTATCCTGTTCGTATCGTGAAAGAGCCGGACGGCATGTATTGTGCGGAAGTTGACGGTATCAAAGGATTATGTGCTTACGGGAAAACACCGACAGATGCATTGAAAGAATTAGGAACCGTAAAGGAAGCTGCCTTTGAACTTATACTCTCTCAAGGACATGAACCTCCCGTGCCCAAGGTAAAATTGGAGATACCCGAAAACGTCTTTCGAAAAATCCGTGACAAGAGATTGCTCAAGCAATACGTGAAGGTCTAGTCAAGCATACTGCAATTACAGGCGATGAAAATCTACACCAAAACCGGCGACAAAGGAGACACATCACTCTTCGGCGGACAACGTGTTCCCAAAGATGCGCTTCGCATTGAAGCGTATGGAACTGTCGATGAACTGAATTCAGTGTTGGGCATCGTACGCGCAGATAACACAGAGAACGAAATTGATTCCATCATCGGCCGTATTCAAAATGACTTGTTCGTTCTCGGCGCCGATCTTGCAACTCCGCGTTCGCAGAGCAGCAAATCCATCAAACGCATTGACGCCAAAGACTCACGACATCTCGAAAAAACAATTGACCAACTGGAAGAACATCTGAAGCCGCTCAAGACATTTATTCTCCCCGGCGGCTCAACTGTTGCCGCACGTTTGCATTTCGCCCGCACTGTTTGCCGGCGAGCCGAGCGTTCCGTGGTGCGGTTGTCGCGCAACGAAGATATCGGCGACGGCATTACGATTTATCTCAATCGATTGTCCGATCTGCTGTTTGTTTTGGCGCGCTACGCGAACCATACAACAGGTGTTCCCGAAATAAAGTGGAAACCCTAAATTGCGGACACGATTCCTGCTCGTTGTTTCTTTTTCTATTCTCCTCTTCAATATCTCCGTAGGCCAGAAAACCCAATTCTCACAAGAGAACGCCACCGCGCTTCTCCGAACTCTTGTTCTCGAAATCGGCCCTCGTCCGATGGGATCGCCCGCCGAACAGAAAGCGCTCGCCTTCGCAATGTCCAAGTTTAAGGAGTATGGCTGCGATACGAGCTACATCATGCCGATGCTTGTCGCAGGCAAGGTGAATACAACGAGCGGGATTGCTGTAGGCATAAAGAAAGGAAAGACGAAACGCATCATCGTCATCGGCGGGCATATTGATTCGTCGGGGCCTGATGTGCCGGGAGCGAACGACGATGGCTCAGGAACAGCGTGTACACTTGAACTCGCGCGGGTGTTATGTGCGAGGGAGAATGAATCCACCGTTGTTTTCGGGTGCTGGGGTGGCGAAGAGCAGGGTTTACGCGGATCGAAACATTTCGTTGATACGTTTGCTGATATCAACAGTGTTGTGTTGATGCTGCAGATTGATATGGCGGATGGCGCGAGCACGTTGAACGCCGATCCCGACGGAAGCACGATGAGCGCTCCTTCGTGGCTGGTGGAATCGACGTTCGACATATTTTATAACGACCTGAAGAGCGATGGACTTGTGTACCCTACTGAAGCGGCGACGTGGAACCTTGCCCTGGGCGGAGCGTTTGGGTCGGACCATGTTTCGTTTTTAGATAAAGATATTCCTTCCATCGACTTTACCAGCGATCCGACATTTCCAATCCACACGCCGCAGGATAGTTGGGAAAACTTTACGCCGTCAGGCTTGCAGCGCTGCGGCGATCTTGTGCTGAAACTTTTTGAAAAGTACGATGGCGGAATTCCGTCGCGCTCGTTGGAACGTTATCAGCTCTTTCAAATCGGGAGAAATGTTTTCTTCGCGCCGTATGCGCTGCTCTGGATGTTCATAGCCATTGCGTTCCTCGTTTCCATTGCAGCGTTGGTGACCTCGCTGAAGCGAAGAGCTCCTGTCGATCCGCTTACAAGAATAAAATGGTCGGGCACGAAACTGCTGTTGGCGGCGCTGTTCATCCAGTTCTTCATCTGGAATTCTGAATCTGTCATCGGGTTTATTCGCGGGTATCGTTATCCATGGGTGAATAACTTTTCCGGCTTTGCTGTGTTCGGCATTCTCTGCGGGTTGCTTGGACTTTGGTTCGTTCTGCAAATTGCGCGGAAATACCGATTCACCGAAGACGCATTTGTTTATACTCGCGTCGCTTTCATTCTATTCTGGGTGTTTACAGCAGGTGCGGCGTTCGTAACGCCCGAACTTGCGATGTACCCCACCACAGCGTTGCTATGTTTTTCGCTTGCATTCTTTTCACGCCAATCGTTGGTCAAGTTTCTCCTCCTTAGCTTTGCAGTCTTTGTGATATGTAGACTTGTTTTCTTTGACGGCATCGGTCTGTTTGAGCGGTTGCTGGCATTAAACCCGATGAACAGGATGTGGCAGAAAATGTTGTACAGTGTTGTGTTCATTGTAGTCTTTGGTTTGCTCTCGCTTCCATTCGTGTACGGATTCGGGGCGATATATCGAAGCGCATCATCGAATCTTTTTAAGATATTCAAAACCAAGGCAGGTTTACTGTCGGTTTCAGCCGGGATCATTGTGGTTGGCGTTTTCCTGTGTACGCGACCTGTGTATGATCGGTTGTGGTTCAGCACGACGCGAGTCGAGCATCGTTATATGATGAACACCGATTCTGTTTCTCTTGAAATCAAAAGCTCGGAACTCTTGAATGATTTAAGCGGGACGATCAACGGAAGGGACACTGTTTTTTCGGGAAGATACAACTACGCAAAACTTGATCTGCCAAGTAAGGCAAGAGTGTTCTGGTGTGAGGTTGCCGGGACCAACGACCAGGGACGGAAGACGTCGGATTCAACGTGGAGTATTGAGCGAACGGTTCTTGTTCGTTCTCAATTCCGCCCGCTGCGCGTCGACGCTGTGTTTGAATCCGCAGAGCCGTTTGAGATTTCGTCCGCATGGACTCATGGTGCCGCGACCCCCGATCCTGCGCTTCGAGAAACGTCGCGGAGAAAACGCTTTTCCTGGTATTCATTTCCCGATACCAATCTCACAATACCTGTACAGTTTACGCTGCGCGATTCCCAGCAGGTGACTCAGGAGATTACCGTTCAGTTCGATTCGTTGGCGTATCCGTTACGATTATCTCGCGAGTTTTCAAATATTTCCTACCGAACAATCGTGACCGCTCGCGATACATTCTCCGTAAAGACTTCTTCTCTTGCACTCCGATGAAGGAAAAAAAGAAATACAACCGCACACAGACCTCGACAAGTTCTTTCGGCACCTCGGGACGCATCGGACATGATTCTTCGAAGTTCTATGCAAGTAAACTGTACGAAGGCACGGGCGGGCGCGATCACTCGGAAGACGAAGAGCAGCGGATTGATGGCTCCCTCCTGAATAAAATCTATTGCAAAAGCAGCGAAAGCATGGACGATCTTCCGGGCAGCAGCGTTCACCTCATGGTCACGTCGCCGCCATACAACGTAACGAAAGAATACGACGACAATCTTACGTTAAAAGAATACCGTGATTTGCTGCGCAGAGTGTTTGCCGAAACATATCGTGTGCTTGTCAACGGCGGAAGAGCATGCATTAACGTTGCAAATCTCGGCCGCAAGCCCTACATCCCGCTTCACTCGTATGTTATTCAAGATATGCAGGAGATTGGATTCCAGATGCGTGGTGAAATAATCTGGGATAAAGGTTCGAGTGCAAGTCCCTCAACCGCATGGGGAAGCTGGCAATCTGCAAGCAATCCGACGTTGCGTGATGTGCACGAGTATATTCTCATCTTCTCAAAGGGAAGCTATGCACGCGTCAAAGGAGAGAAAACAAATTCAATAAAGAAGGAAGAGTTTTTGGAGTACACAAAAAGTGTGTGGCGATTTCCTGCCGAACGGGCGAAGCGTGTGGGACATCCGGCTCCATTTCCGATTGAACTTCCTCGCAGGCTTATTGAACTCTACACATTTGTCGATGACGTTATTCTCGATCCGTTTTGCGGCAGCGGCTCGACCTGTATCGCGGCAGTACGTTCCAAGCGAAACTATATCGGATATGAGTTGAAGAACCAGTATGTTGATCTCGCCACAAGACGTCTGGGGGCCGAGTTGGAATTGGAGTTTGGAACAACCGACTCCCGGAAGTAGAAACGAAAACAAGGATGAGTAGATGTATATGACAGAAAAAATTCTTGAAGTTCAAAATCTCGTCAAGCGCTACGGCGATCTTGAAGCTGTGAAAGGTATCAGCTTCAGCGTGAATAAGCAGGAGATTTTCGGAATCCTGGGGCCGAATGGCGCGGGCAAAACAAGCACGCTCGAAATGATTGAAACCCTACGCCCGATTGATGGAGGAGAAGTGAGGTTGAACGGCCTCAACGTCAAAACGCAGCCGCACGAAGTGAAGCGCGTCATTGGCGTACAGCTTCAGTCAGCGTCCTTCTTCGACAAACTCAATCTGCGGGAACTGCTTGAATTGTTTGGTGAGATGTACGGCCGTCAGGTGGACGCGCTGAAGCTTCTTGCCGAAGTTGAGCTGGAAGATAAAATCAAGTCGCAGGTCGCGCAACTCTCTGGCGGACAGAAGCAGCGCTTTTCTATTGCCGCCGCGTTGGTGAACGACCCGGTTGTTATTTTTTTAGATGAACCGACAACGGGACTCGATCCGCAGTCACGCAGACATCTCTGGGGTGTCATCAAGCGAATCCGCTCCGAAGGAAAAACAATTGTCCTGACGACTCATTACATGGAAGAAGCCGAAGAGTTGTGCGACCGCGTTGCTATTATGGATGAAGGGAAAATTATTGCGCTCGACAAACCGTCCGAGCTTGTTCAACAGTTGCTTGTGGGAGGCTTTACGAAGCAAAGGGTTGAGCGGCTCGCAAGTCTTGAGGATGTATTCTTGAATCTGACCGGCCATTCGTTACGGGGAGAGTGACGCTTCTTCCGAAGGGATGCCTTGGGCAGACTTCGTCACACGTTGGAAAACAAGTGGGACTACGGTGCTAATGAACCACACCGCCATCGTCATGCTGAGCGCAGTTCCGCTTCTTTGGCGGAACGAAGTCGAAGCATGTTCTGCGCATCGCATGCTTCGACTCCATCTCGACCAAAAAGCGGTCGAGATTGCGCTCAGCATGACACGGGTTCATTGTTTCAAATACCCACGACCGCTTCTGGCGCGGTAAATAAACTCAGCATGATGTTGGTTGAATCTGGAACCCCTGAACCCAAAGGAAATACATGAGACTAAAATGGAAACTCTTCATCGCTTCGCTGAAGATGCTTGTGCGCCAACGTGAAGCGGTGCTGTGGTCACTCCTTCTTCCGTTGTTCATGATCTTGCTCTTCAGTTTTGTCCGCTTTGATGGGGTAGGCAGCATCGACATGGGCATTGTTAATGAAGCGGGCAACTCTTCATCGAAACTTATCTCATCTCTCAAGGAAGTGTCGACATTGAAGTTGCACGAAGGATCCCGCGACACGGAACTGAAAGAACTGGAAAAAGGCGAACGCGAGATCGTGCTCGTCATTCCGGCAACGTACAGAGATAGTTCGAGTACGGAGGTTGTTGCTTTCACTAACGATGCGAAGCCGCAGGAAGCTCAACTCGGCGGATTGATTTTGCAGCGCGTGCTGGACGAAATTACGTTTGCCAAATCGGGGTCTGCCGGGCGGTTGACGTTGAAAATCCAGCCGATGAAAAGCCGCAATCTCACGTACTTCGATTTCGTCGCGCCGGGCATACTCTCCATGTCAATCATGCAACTCGGGATTTTCGGAGTCGCGTTTGGATTTGTATCGCTGAAGAAACGCGGCATCCTGCGTCGCCTGTGGGTTACCCCGATCAGGCCCAATGATTTTATTATCGCACAGGTTTCTATGCGCCTCGTAGTCGTCATGGCTCAGATTCTTGTTATGACGCTCGTCCCGTATTTTTTTCTGAACCTTCATTTCATCGGCAGTTTCTGGGAGATGTTTGTGGTCGGTATTCTCGGAGCCATTGTTTTCCTGTCGATGGGTTTTGCCATCGCAGGAATGGGTAAATCGGAAGACCAGGTTGCGCCGCTTGCCAACATAATTGCCATGCCCATGTTGCTGCTGTCGGGAATTTTCTTCAGCCGCAACTCTCTTCCCGGGTTTGTTCGGGCAGTGGTGGATTATCTTCCCTTATCATTCCTTGCAGACGCTATGCGTTCCATCGCCATTGATGGCGCCACACTGGGTGACGTCACTCCCCAAATCATCGGTCTCGCTATCTGGTGTGTTGTATCAGTTCTTGTTGCCGTGAAAATGTTTCGGTGGGAATAGCAGAGTGTTCTGCGTTCAAGTCATTCTTGACAATCCCGCGCCTTCTTTGTATAATGGATTCAGTTTTATACATCCTCACCCGTTCCTTAAGTCAACACGTAGTTCGAGTCTCAAAAATTTCACCTTTCTCCGGAGAAATAATTCTTGCTCACCGAGTTTGGCAGAGTACTTATCTTCCTGATAGTCGGACTGATTTTTGTTGCCGGCGGCTTGATTATGTCATGGCTGTTACGCCCCAACAGGCCTTACCCGAGCAAACTCTCCACATATGAATGCGGTGAAACCCCGACGGGCGATACGCGTATTCGGTTCAACATCCGCTTCTACGTTGTTGCTCTCATTTTTTTGATTTTTGATGTTGAGGTAGTGTTTTTGTTTCCCTGGGCGACTGTGTTCAAGCAGCTCGGATGGTTTGCGTTCAACGAGATGTTGGTGTTTCTTGCAATTTTGTTTGTCGGCTACGCGTACGTGTGGCGTAACGGTGATCTGGATTGGGATAAACCAGCACCGAAGATTCCGCGATATGAAAAAGGTGTCGGTGTTCGCGAGACGCACTTGATGGAAGAAGAAGTGACCGTGTAACGGTCATTCTGAGGGAGCCCGCCTTACGGGGTAAACTCCGCGACCGAAGAATCCAATCAATTATTTTTGTTAAAGATTGAACAATGGGTCTCTTAGACCAAAAATTCGAAAACAGTAACATCATCATCACCTCGATGGACAATCTGCTTAACTGGGCACGATTGTCATCGCTGTGGGGAATGCAATTTGGGCTCGCCTGCTGCGCCATTGAGATGATGGCAACCGGCGCATCGCATTACGACACTGACAGGTTCGGAATATTTTTCAGGGGAACGCCGCGCCAATCCGATGTTATGATCGTTGCCGGCACAGTTACTCTCAAGATGGCTTCACGCATCAAGACTTTGTACGACCAGATGTCTGAGCCGCGCTACGTGCTTTCGATGGGAAGCTGCTCCAATTGCGGCGGACCTTATTGGGAACATGGTTATCACGTGCTAAAAGGCGTCGACAGAGTAATTCCTGTTGATGTCTACGTTCCGGGCTGTCCCCCGCGGCCCGAAGCATTGATCGAAGGGCTGATGAAGCTGCAGGAAAAAATTCGCAACGAGAGCCTTGCGAAGAGAAAGTCAGCTTGATGTTTAACTCTCACCCGACCACCGCCAACCGCTTATCCGCATGATTCCCCAGGAAATTCACGACGCAATCAAGACCAGATTCGCCGACTCCATCATCGAGTCGAAACTTGACGGCGTGATTGACCCTTGGATCAAAGTATCGCCGGACAAAATCAAAGACATCGCGCATTACTTGCGGGATGAAGACTCGCTCACATTCGACTCGTTAATGTGTCTGAGTGGCATCGATTACACAGGCGGGAAGCTCGGCGTTGTTTATCATCTTCACTCCATGAAGTGGAACCACAAAATTACGCTCAAGGTCGATGTAACCGCCGACAACCCGCATTGCCAATCTGTTGAATCCATTTGGAAGACTGCGAACTGGCATGAACGCGAGGCGTATGATATGTTCGGAATTATGTTCGATGGGCACCCCGACTTGCGACGTATTCTGATGCCGTACGATTGGGAAGGTCACCCGCTGAGAAAAGATTTTAAAGTGCCGGAATATTACAACGGAATGAAAGTGCCGTATTAGACACCCTCAACCCTGAGCGTCTTTTTCGCGAAGGGTCTCAGTGTTGAAGGAATAGAAAGTTTATCAGAAATTTGAGAGAGAGATTCTTCTCCGAAAGAGTCCTTCGGACGCCCGACCAAAGAGGGCGGGACTCAGAATGAAGGCTTATGCAAGACACACTCACACAGGAAGAAATAAGTTCACGATCGATGATCGTGCCCGGTTTCGGCAGAGCGCTGAAGTCCGAGGAGATGGTCATCAACATGGGGCCGCAGCATCCTTCGACTCACGGCGTGCTTCGGCTTGAGCTGATCGTGGATGGCGAAATTGTCGTCGATGCAATTCCGCATATCGGTTACCTGCATCGCTGTTTCGAGAAGCATGCAGAGGCGATGGTCAGCTACCAGCAGGTCATTCCGTATTGTGACCGTATGGATTACGTTGCTGCGATGAACGCTGAGTTCGGTTATGTTGTAGCTTGCGAAAAACTGCTCAAGATAAAAGTGTCGGAACGAGTCGAGTACATCCGCATTATTATGGCGGAGTTCCAACGTATCGCCAGCCATTTGATTGCAATCGGGACGTACGGAATGGATATCGGTGCATTCACACCTTTCCTTTTTTGTATGCGAGATCGCGAAGCGATTCTTGATATATTCGAACATACCTGCGGCGCCCGGCTTCTGTACAATTACATGTGGATCGGCGGACTTTCCCATGACGTGCCTGCGAGCTTCACGGAAAAAGTAAAGGACTTCTGTGGCTACTTCCGCGGTACCATCAAGGAACTGAACAATCTTTTATCGTACAATAAAATTTTTGTTGAACGAACGGCGAACGTTGGCGTGTTGCCTGCCGATGTGGCGATCAATTACGGCGCAACAGGTCCGGTGCTGCGCGGTTCCGGCGTGAAGTGGGATGTTCGGAAGAACGACACGTATTCGTTGTACGATAAATTCAATTTTGAAATTCCGGTTGGTAAAGGATTGAAGGGCACGCTTGGCGATTGCTGGGACCGTTACATGGTGCGGGTGGAGGAGATGGAACAGAGTCTCAACATTATCGAGCAGGCAATTGACAAATTACCAGCGGGCGATGTACAGGCTGCAATTCCCAAACGCATTCGTCCCGATGCGGCTGAAGTATACGCGCGGACGGAAACACCCAAAGGCGAGCTCGGTTTTTATGTTGTTGCAGATGGGACGACAAGTCCATATCGCGTCAAAGTCCGACCGCCGTGTTTTGTGAATTTATCCGTACTGCCTGCAATCTGCCGTGGCTCAATGATTTCCGACGTGATTGCAATTCTGGGGAGTATTGATATTGTGTTGGGAGAGGTGGATAGATGACTCACGCATGACGATGAATCGTCATGCTGTTCAAACAAAGCCGCCTAAAGGCGACTGTAAAAACGCATCCCGCTTCAGCGGGATTTCCCCGGTCAGCGTCATCGTTCACGATGATGCGAGAATGGAAAGACATGAAAGAATTCCTCATAGATATTCTTCAAAACGAAATTCTCGTTTACACGCTGATGGCGTTTGTGCCGCTGCTGTGGATTGTTCCGTTCGCGTTGTTTGCCGTGTGGTGGGAACGAAAAATCTCCGCACACATGCAGGATCGGCTCGGCCCGATGCGTACAGGCGGCTGGCACGGCTGGGCACAAACGATTGCCGATATTCTCAAGCTCATTCAAAAGGAAGACATCATTCCAACGGCAGCGGATAAACTGCTGTTTACGCTGGCGCCGTTCGTCGTGTTCGTGGGATCGTATGCCGCGTTCGCGGCAATTCCCTTTAGCGCTGCATATGTAGGGAGCGAAATCAACGTCGGGTTATTCTACGTAATCTCAATTTCCTCGCTCGTCGTCGTCGGTTTGCTGATGGCAGGCTGGGCGTCGAATAACAAATGGTCCTTGTTCGGAGCAATGCGGTCGGCAGCGCAAATCGTCAGCTACGAAATTCCCATTGCGCTTTCACTCCTTGCCGTCGTCATGATCGTCGGATCATTCGACCTGCAGGAAATCAATCGGGCACAATCTGGATATTTCTGGAATTGGTTTGTCTTCCAGAAATTCCCGCTGCTGTTCATTGCGACGCTCATTTACTTCGTAGCGTCGCTTGCCGAAGTCAACCGGACGCCTTTCGACATCCCGGAAGCAGAATCTGAACTCGTGGCTGGGTACCACACGGAATATGCGGGGATGAAGTTTGCGCTGTTCTTTCTTGCTGAGTACGCGAACATGTTTGCCGTCTCGGCCATTGCGGCAACTGTATTCTTCGGCGGATGGAATTCTCCGTTCGGTGATTTCCTTTCGGGGCCGTTCTGGGGATTGTTCTGGTTCATCAACAAAGGCATGGCGTTTATCTTCCTGCAAATGTGGCTTCGCTGGACGCTGCCCCGCTTGCGCGTCGACCAGTTGATGTATGTCGGATGGAAAGTTCTGATACCGTTTTCGTTTGTTGTCATGATAGGCGTTGGATTTTGGGTGATGATAGGGAGGTGAAAGGAGGAGATCATGAGTATTGAAGAAGTAAAAGCATTTCTCCACGAGGGGATTGAGAACATCGATGATGTGGATTTCTTGCAGGCTTTGCAGGAAACCATCAGTATGAAGTATGTTCCGCCAACGGAGATTGTTTTGAATGAAGGACAGCATCACGCGCTCAATCGTGCGGAAAAGCAAGTTGAACGAGGTGAGTTTCTAACGAGCGAAGAGTTGAACAGTAAAGTTGAGAAATGGCTCGGAAAGTAGTTTGGTCACGCGATGCATCCGTGGATAGATTTGAAAATTCTTGATTACTGGAACAAGAGGCTCGGCACCAATACTTTTAGTCGGAAGCTCAACAAGCTCATTCTTCGTGCGGAGAAGATGATATTAGAGCAACCGTTTTCCGGGCGTAATGTGGAAGGCCGTGATGCAAGAGCGTTTCGGGTCAAAAACTACCTGATATTTTACCGGGTTCGTGATGATATCCAGATTCTTCGAGTGTGGGATGGCAGAAGAAATCCCGAGGATTTGAAACTCTAAAACAAGAGATGATGGGGAAGTGAAAGGAGTAAGCATGGGCAAGATTGAATTCATTAAGTCCCAAATTCACGAAGGTGTTGAGAATATTGATGATGAAGATTTTTTATTAGCTGTCCAGGAAGTAATTCAAAAAAAATACCTTCCACCTGATAAGCCTCTATTGGCCAAGTGGCAGAGGCAAAGGATTGAAGAATCCAAGAAACAGATAGAGCGGGGCGAATACTTAACGAATGAAGAAGTCGAGGAAATGATGCGCCGATGGCTAAACGAATAATTTGGTCAAGAAATGCATCGACAGATAGGTTCAGGATTTTCGAGTATTGGTTCAAGCGCCTTGGGACCAAAAGATACATCAGAAAACTCGACGCGAGCTTCAATCGCACTGTTCACCTGATTGCGAATCATCCTGGTATCGGCACAAAGTACGAAGCCGAGAATGACGTCAGATATTTCGTGGTCGAGTACTACTTAGTTTACTATAGAATGCGTGACGATGCGGTTGAAATACTTTCATCTTTGGGATAGCAGAAGAAATCCCGAGGATTTGAAATTCTAAAACAAGTGATGATGGGGAAGTGAAAGGAGACAATTATGAGCATAGAAGAAGTAAAGGCTTTTCTCCACGAAGGAATAGAGAA
>JBBRUI010000124.1:0-11927 GCA_038247945.1 Bacteroidota bacterium
AGAAAAGGAGCTGGTTGATCAAAAAATAGGGCAATTGGATAAGGCTACTCAAAGCCAACTTAAGAGGAGATTTAGAAAATTGATCCTCTGAATCTGGGCAAGATTCAATAAAAAAGCCTGATCGAATTTCGGTCAGACGGAGACAATACCGGCATCATACCGGGCGTAGCCCTCGCTATTGTCGAAGTTCTGCGCATCGGTAACTCCAAGCGTATACAATTGGCTGATGACGGGATCTCGATACAGAAGTTCTCTGCTTCCCCAAAATTGTGCGTTCGTGCCTTGCAGGTAGTATCCAAGTTTGTCAAAGATTGTTCCGCGAATTCTTCCGCCGAACTGGATGAATTCCGTATGCTGACTTCCAAGGTGATCTCCCGTGATGCGACGTCCATCAATCGTCACCAACCCGTTCACAAACATGCTCACATTTGAATCTTTCAGAACGTACAAAAATTTCTCGCGGTTCGAAAACTCCTCGCCCAGCGCTGCGCCGAATGTAGGCTCGGAAGAATTTATCACCGAATGAAATCCATCAATAGAACCGGTAATGTCGTGCTGAAACTCCGACAGAAAATCTGCCGCAGTGTTTCGCTCGCTCTCCGTGAGTTGAGCACTTGCCTTTACGGTGACGAGAAATGTTCCGACTTCTCTCCTCGATAAAGGAAGTATTGCATCGCGGTAGCGCTCGACAACGCCCTTCACCTCCATGCGCTTGAGAAATGTGTACACGGGATGAGCAGCAGGGACTGTTTCAACCTGGGCAAAAGAAACAGCGACAAGCACAGATGCAATGCATGTCGTAAGAAACAAACGTCGTGTGAAAGTCACTTATCCTCGCGATAGGTGTTAGAAGTAGATTCCATACCAGATAGCCTTTGGAGAAATCTGCACGGCGGGTGCAGGAAACTTGATAAAATTCAACGCTTCGCCCAGAAGCTTCAGAAACGGCGTATCGTCCGGGATTACTTTGGTCATGTCAACATCAAGCGCAAGCGTAAACGTGCTGTACGGTGCCGGTTTGAAAACATCCCGCACGCCGTATCCGACCGAGAGACACAGAAACGAGGGCCAGAACTGACCGACGGATTGAGGAAGAAGGTTTTTCATTTTCAGACTGAGCCAAAGCGTTTGTCCCTCATAGTCATCAAAGATAATATGCTTCTGCCCCTGAAAGCCGGCACCTGCAGCCGAGTTTAACCCCGGCGACGGATGATAGCTGAACTTGAAATCGAAGTTGCGCAGAAACGGAGAATGATATTGTGCGATGGGCCAGGCAGCGCCTGCAACATCGGTCGCAAAATCGACGCGGTCAAATCCCCAGGTGGAAAATCCATCTTCAATCTCCACATACGTTTGAAATAGCAATGACCCGGCGGAACCCCAGTACAAAGCAGCCTCCTCCGACAAACCCGCCCAACGGTATGACTTGCGCAAGACAAACGCAATCACAGTCCCGCCATAGAAATGCCCCAGCTTGTCAACGCTGCGCCCATACTTGAGGTCTTCCTGGAAATGAAACGGCGCCCGGTTTCCCTGCCACCATCCATTTGTCTGGTAGATATGGATGCCGGCACTTGTCGCAGCAACTGTTCCGGTTACAATGGTGAACCGAACGGGATTGATATTCGATGTGTCGGGGTCGGGAAACAAATCATCGGGACGGCCAGGTTCAACGCGCTGGTTCCGGATCGAAGTTTCAGTATACGTCGAATCCGTTTGAGCAATTGAACTCCATGCCGCCATACATATCAGGAATGCAATCTGCAGCAGCCGTGGCCTCACGCTTTCCTCTTCAACCCATTCTCGAACGGAAATACTCGATCGTCTTGATAAGCCCCTCGCGCCGGTCTACCTTCGCTTCCCACTTCAGGATCGTCTGTGCCCGCGTCGTGTCCGGCTGACGGACTTTCGGATCATCTTCAGGCAAATCTTTGAACACGATTTTGCTCTTGCTCCCTGTCAGTTCGATGACTTCTTTTGCAAGCTGCAGCATGGTAATCTCATTCTGGTTGCCAATGTTCACGGGATACACTTCGTCCGACATGAGCAACCTGTAGATACCCTCAATCAGATCGTCGACGTAACAGACACTGCGGGTCTGGCTGCCATTGCCGAAGACGGTTACATCCTCTCCCCGCAACGATTGCGAAACGAAAGCCGGAATAGCGCGTCCGTCCTCGATGCGCATCCGGGGTCCATACGTGTTAAAGATGCGCACGATACGCGTCTCAACTCCATGGAAACGATGGTACGCCATGGTCATTGCCTCCGCAAATCGTTTCGCTTCGTCGTACACTCCCCGTGACCCGACAGGATTTACATTGCCCCAGTACGATTCAGGCTGAGGATGGACGAGCGGATCGCCGTAAGTTTCGGATGTCGAAGCAAGAAGAAACCTTGCGTTCTTGGCTTTTGCCAGGCCGAGCGCCTTGTGGGTGCCGAGCGATCCTACCTTGAGCGTTTGAATGGGAAGCTTGAGATAATCGATTGGGCTGGCAGGAGATGCGAAGTGGAGAATGAAGTCAACTTCCCCTTCGATGTAGATGTACTCCGTTACATCGTGATTGATAAACCGAAAATTCTTGTTTCCGAAAAGATGGGAAATATTTCTCGTGTCGCCGGTAACAAGGTTGTCGATTGCGGTGACCCGGTAACCTTGTGCGAGAAGCTTATCGCAGAGATGCGACCCAAGAAATCCGGCACCTCCCGTTACAACTGCGTGGTGAATCTTTGAAGGCAAAGTCTCGTTACCCCGTTGTGTGTGAACTGTTCAGTTGCGGCCGATGCCGTAATAGGTAAATCCTTTTTCTTTGATCCGTTGAGGATCATAAATATTCCTGCCGTCAAAGATCACGGGCTGCTTCATCAGGCTTTTCATCCGGTCGAAATCGGGACGTCGGAATTCATTCCACTCTGTAACGATGACAAGCGCGTCCGCCCCGTTCAAAGCATCGTAGTTGTTATCGAAAAACGTCGCTCCGTCTTTTACAACTTTCCGTGTCTCTTCGTTTGCTACAGGGTCATGCAGTTGAAGGCACACACCTTCCTTCAGGAGAGCGTCGATAATTTTCAGAGACGGCGCTTCGCGGATATCGTCCGTGTTTGGTTTGAAGGCGAGGCCCCAGAGCGTAATTTTCAATCCACGGAGTGAGTTTTTGAAATGAGATTTAATCTTGTCGACGACAATCTCTTTCTGCCGAAAGTTTACCTTCTCCACCGATTGGAGTATTTGAAAATCGTAACCATGAAGATTTGCGCTGTTCAGAAGCGCTGCAACATCTTTCGGGAAACACGAACCCCCGTACCCGATTCCGGCGAACAGGAATTGCGACCCGACCCGTGGATCTGTTCCCATTCCTTTGCGCACCAAGTCAATGTCAGCTCCCACGCGCTCGCAGAGATTTGCAATTTCGTTCATGAATGAAACTTTGGTAGCAAGAAAAGAATTCGCGGCATATTTGGTAAGCTCCGAGCTGCGTTCGTCCATAATAATCAGCGGATTGCCGGTCCGGATGAACGGCGCAAACAAGTCCTGCATAATGGAGAGCGCCTTCGGGCTGCGTGTTCCAACAACAATGCGGTCGGGCTTCATAAAGTCATTAACAGCGGCGCCTTCTTTGAGAAACTCCGGGTTTGAGACGACATCGAATTCGATTGTTGTTTCCTTCAAAATAATGTCCCGCACTCTATCGGCAGTCCCTACAGGAACAGTGCTTTTGTTAACGACAACCTTATACCCGTTCATGAACTTCCCGATGCGTGAGGCAACAGCCAACACATGCTGCAAATCAGCCGAACCATCCTCGGATTGCGGCGTAGGCAGCGCAAGGAATATGATTTCAGACTTTTGAACTGCTTCCCGCAAATCCGATGTAAACGAGAGTCGTTTTTCATGAATATTCTTTTTCAGAAGATCCGTAAGCCCCGGCTCAAAGATGGGACTCTCCCCTTTCCTCAACAACGATAGTTTTCGCTCATCAATATCCACACAAATAACGTCATTGCCACTCTCGGCAAAGCATGTTCCTACTACCAAACCGACGTAGCCGGTTCCGATAACGCTAATTTTCAAGAGTTGCTCCTGTTGCGATTGATAAGATTAGATGAGGGTGAATCAGTATAAGCAAAAATGAATTTATACTCAAAGGTTTACGCTCGCGCAGGGAACAGGAAGGAAGATTATTGCAGAGGGCAGGAAAAACTACCACAGAGAACGCGGAGAATAGCCTAACAGGTTGCTGAAAAACCAGTCGTAACAGTCATTGCAAGTTTCATGACCACGCCAACAGCAGGCGTGGCTATTTGGGAAAATGACGTATGCGTCCAGTTGTCATTCTGAACGGAGCGAAGCGGAGTGAAGCGGAGTGAAGAATCCAGAACAAAGCGGTTCACTCGTACGATCAGGATTCTGGATTCTTCGGCTCTGAAAAGCGAGCCTCAGAATGACAGATTCAAAGGGACGTCATTAGCAGAGTTTTTCATCATCCTGCTAGTAGGCGCCCTTACCAAAGATTACAACCGGAACCGTTTGAGCGAGGATTTCAATATCGTAGAGCAGCGACTGGTTCTCAATGTAATATAAATCGAGCATCACCATTTCACGGAAACCCAGATTGCTGCGGCCCGAGACTTGCCACAAACCCGTCATGCCGGGTTTCGCTTTAGAGCGGCCGCGGAAATATCCGCCCACATCATCCTTCTCCTGCATCAGGTTAAAGTCCCCGATGGGGAGCGGCCTTGGCCCAACCAGGCTCATTTCCCCCTTGAGAACGTTGAAGAGTTGGGGCAACTCGTCGACGCTGTATCGGCGGATGTACTTGCCGACCTTGGTGAGGCGGGGATCGTTTTTGATTTTGAACAGCGCGCCATTCGTTTCATTGTGTGCGAACAGCGTTTCCTTCTTCTCATCGGCTTCGTGGTGCATACTGCGGAATTTGTAGAACATAAACGGCTTGTCGCGGTCGCTCAACGAACGCTTATGCTTGAAGAACACCGGTCCGTGCGATTCCAGTTTCGTCGCAATAGCCACAACAAGAAATAACGGCGAGAGGAGTGCAAGAATAATCGAAGCGCCGACAATATCGAAGGCTCTTTTGAGCAGGTGTTTAGCCCGGTCGATCTGCCTTCTCGTCGGCGAGAAGAGCGGCAAACCGGATATGTCGTGGATCCGGATTTGATCAAACAGGAAATCCGTCTCCGGCGAAACCACCCGCATGCGAACATAGTGCTTCCGACAAATCTTCTCAAGGTCGTCATACGATCCGTTCAACTCCGGCGATGACAAAACCATGATCTCGACCTTTTCCTCAACAATCGCTTTTTCAATATCTGCACTGTTGACATGGAGCTTTTTATCTGTGCGGCTGTGAAGCGGCGTCTTCATAATCTTCACTGCATCATATCCCAGATCGGGAAAAGCATCGAAGCGCATCAGAAGGTTGTCCAGGTTCTTTCCCGCACCAATCACCAGCGTATTCCACCGCCCATATCCTGCCTTTCGGAATAACCGGAAGACTTCCCGAACGCCAAACCAAATCACTGCATACATGATTGGCAGAATCATGAAAAGAAAAATCAAAAACTTACGCGGATAAAAGAGATTACCCGAGAGGAACAACGATGAGAGAATTATTGCGATGCTGTAGATGTATCCCTTGCTTGCTGAAAGGAAATGATGCTTGAACGGCGCGTACGAAACTGTGCGGTATATGCCAAGAGCGTTAAACGAGATGAGAAAAACGCAGATAGTAAACAGAAACAGATTAACGTGAGAGCTAACAACGGCTTCAAAACTCAAGGGACTGTATTGAAGCAATGCTGCGACAATGAAGGCAAGAAAAAGGATCAACGCGTCCACGAGCATTGCGACCCCCGCAGCAACCGTTCGCCAATTACGCCGTACAGTAGAAACCAAGAAACTTCCTGCAGTAATGAACAATAGATGGTCTGATCCCCCCACTCAACACAGTTTAACCGCTGTTAACGTAGGGAAATTCCAATTCACATTCAAAGGTAGCCACCCACCCGAAAGGGTTTCGGAGACAGAACTTCTGTTTCTTGCGGAACCTGATTGGTATTAAGCAGAGACAGGCACGTTGCGTTGCGCGTAGTACCAGTCAACGGTGTCTTTGATGCCGGCTTCCAAAGTTATTTTAGCTTGCCAACCGAGTTGCCTTAACTTTGTCACATCCAGCAGTTTGCGGGGCGTACCATCGGGTTTTGAAGGATCAAATTTGAGCTCTCCAGGAAACCGGACGACCTCTTTTATCAGAGTTGCAACTTCACGGATCGATACATCGTCTCCAACGCCGATATTCACAATCTCCGAATCGTCATACGTTTGCATCAGATGTAAACAGGCATCGGCGCAATCATCCACATGAAGAAACTCGCGGCGCGGCGAACCACTTCCCCATATTTCTACGAACGGGTCATTCTTATCCTTCGCCTCAACAAATTTCCGGATCAGCGCGGGCAACACGTGCGCGTTCATCAGGTCGAAATTATCGTTCGGCCCGTACAGGTTTGTTGGCATAACGGAAATGAATTTCGTCCCGTACTGCCGGTTGTATGCCTGGCACATCTTGATCCCTGCAATCTTCGCAACTGCATAAGGCTCGTTCGTTGGCTCCAGCTTCCCGTCCAGCAAATATTCTTCCTTCATGGGCTGCGGAGCCATTCGCGGATAAATACATGAACTGCCGAGAAACAATAGCTTGGTGACACCCGTTTGATAGCTTGCATGGATTACATTCGCCTGCGGGACAAGGTTCTCATAAATAAATTCAGCGGGATACGTATTGTTTGCGTAGATCCCTCCGACCTTCGCTGCCGCGAGAAACGCGTACTCCGGTTTCTCCCGTTCAAAAAACTCCATAACCGCCGATTGGTCCAGCAGGTTCAACTCTTCGCGGGTTTTGCCAAGGATGTTCTGAAACCCCTTTGCACGTAATGCACGGACAATTGCCGAACCTACAAGTCCCCGGTGGCCGGCGACGTAGATTTTTGAGTTTGGATTCATGCGTAGTTGCTTTCGGTTTGTTACTTGACGGAAATGCTTGTAAAAAACAGGCCGCTCCGATGGAGCTCAGGCCAATGTTTGAAAATATGGAAATCTACAATCATACATACTGTTGAACTGATCGTGCAAACTCCCGGATGTCATCAATGTTCGCAAGAAAATCGAACAGCCTTCGAAGATCAACCACCATGTAATCGTGCACGAGGATATTGCGAAGCCCAACCATGGCCGTGAGTTTAGCAGACAGGTCATTGCTGATGTACTCGAACTGCCCCAGCAATCTCATACAATCAGCGTAACTCTCGGGATTTCCAAGGTTGAATTTGCTCGCAAGATGACACGCGAGATCGATCACGATCTGGATCGATTCAAGCAGACCGTATCGCAATGCCCATTCCGACTGCACGTTTGTCGAAAGTTCTTCGAACGTCAGTTCCTTGCGGAGAGACTCGAGGGCGGCCAGATTCTTCTCAAGGAGTCTCAGCCTATCCAACATAATTCCTCTTACCGAAGTGGCCGGAAGCAATCCGGTGTGTAAGGGCGGCGTTCACCCGTTCTCGCAGAGGTTTCGTGTCTAAATAATACAGGAACGCGTTTCGCTTAAAATCAACGAAGCGTGACGCCTCACGGCACATCGCAAGCATTCCCTTCGCGGCAATCTCGTACGCAAGCACCGGGCGCCTTTTGTAGAGTTCGTTCAGCTCGATAACGTCAACATCTCTTTGCAGCTTTGCCTCAAGCATAGCCACAAGTGAGCCGATCTCCAGCAACGATGGCTCCCGGGTGAAACACACCCCCACATCAATATCGCTCATCGACGTTTGTTTCCCCTCTGCCGCCGAACCAAACAGAACAGCAAAATCCACCGAAGAGATTGGCTGAAGCGTTTCCCTGATGACCTCCCTGATATGTTCTGCAGACTGAAGCATGGACCGGTTACCTGCGTTGTTGTGAATACCCGCGTCATCCTGAGCGAGTGATTTTTTACGAGTCGAAGGATGACGAGTGAGACGATTTCGACAGATGCTTTCCTTGTCGCCGTACAAAATGCAACACAAGATAATAAAAAAACTTCAGATTTGTGACCGTATATCTCCGCCACAATCGCCGCGGTTCTTGCATGAGGCGGAAAAGCCATTCAAGTCCGGCATTCATTATCCAGCGTGGCACGGGGCAAAGATTCTTCACGCCTCGCTGCAGTGTCTATCTAAAGCAGCTTTCGAAATACTCTTTGTACTTTAGATAGATTTTTTCCCACGACATGGTTTCCCGAATCGTAGCTCCTAACTCGACCGCTTCGTTTGCGTAATGTTTTTCCTTGCGTTCGAAAAGTTGGATTGCACCTGCGATGGACCCGGTATTCTTGGCAAATACACAGGCCTGTAATTTTTTATTTGGATACTCCACTACTTCCCGGTTGAACACAGTGTCCACAACAATGGCAGGCTTATCCATTCCTGTCACACGAACCAGAGCCGGATTGATACCACCCAATGAGTGTCCGTGAAGATATGCACGGGCGTTCAATATCAGCTGGTTCAAATATACCTGATCGCGAACAAGTCCCAGAAACGTTACATTCTTTCCTTCCGCACGCTTGGTCATCGCATGGAACCACGGAGTATCGGGAGTATGCCCCGCAACAACGAGATGAGACTTTGAACTGGAGTGGATAAACCCATCAACCATTACGTCAGTCAAATTGTGTGGTGTTATCCTGCTCATAATCAGATAATAACCGTCTGGAAACTTCCGTGTTAGGTCGATCTCTTTTTTCTCTGGAACCACCTCGGAACAGCCATAGCCGCACCAATCGATGTTTACTTTGAATTTTTTCCTATAAAGCGCTTGCATGTGGACAGAGTCGGTGATTGTTTTGTTTCCGATTAAGATGGACAAGTACGCACCTAAAGGGAAAAACATATGTCTGATCAGCGGAGGCCACTTGGGATCCTTCCACATTATACCATCGATGTTGACAAAAATCTTTTTGCCTGCAAGCTTCGGAATCCAGGAAAAGATTGCGCTGTTGATAAATATGTAACAAACAATATCACAGTCCGAGTGGGCTGCAGCTATGGATGATTTGAGCGCGACGACGAATTGCCCCGAAATTTTACCTCCCGGAGTCGTATGAAAGATACGTTTGATCCCATTGTAAGTATCAGTCCTGATATTTTTGTTCTTCGTCTCTTCAGTAGCCCACGAATGTACCGTAAACTCGTGACCATCGCGGACAAAACGGGGACCGAATTCCCTTACCATATCTTCAGCGCTTGCGTAACTGACGGGATACCCTCTTGATCCTATTGCGTGAATTTTCATATGCTCAAAGTTAATCTAGCTTATGGCGTCTTACTAAAAAGAAGCCGGATAACTTTATCGGAAACAACTGGCTCAATGTATTCCGGGGGCGGGTTCCACCGCGGAGAAAGGCTTAGCACTATCGAGACTGCACTGAGAATTGACGAAGGATCGTTTCCCGTAATGATATTGCTTCCCGCTTCGATCGTTTCGGGCCTTTCTGTTACGTCACGGATGGTAACATTAGGAACTTGAAAGATGCTGCATTCTTCCTGAACTGTTCCGCTGTCAGATAGAACGCATTTTGCATTTCGTTCTAACGCAACAAAATCAAAAAAACCGAGTGGCGTGAGATATTGGACCAATTTCTGGTTAAATGAAAACCCGTTTTTCTCCATCTGGGATTTTGTACGAGGATGCAAACTACAGATTATGGGCAGCTTATACGTCTTGGCGATCATTTCCATGACACTAAGCAGATTCCGTAACCGCAATTCAACATCAACATTCTCCGCCCTATGCATTGTTACAAGGAAAAAATTTTTCTTTTTGAGATTAAGAGATTTTAGAATCGTTGATTTTCTTATTTGCTTGTCGTAATGCCGCAACACTTCAAAGATTGGATTGCCGGTCACAAAAATCTTCTCACGTGCAATCCCCTCCCTCACCAGATTCTCTTTGCTCCGGATCGTATACGGCATCAGCACATCGCTTGAATGGTCAATGATTCTTCGATTGACCTCTTCCGGTACGCGATCATCGTAACATCTATTGCCGGCTTCCATATGGTAAACAGGGATTCCTATTCTCTTTGCGCAGATGGCGCTCAACCCGCTGTTTGTGTCCCCGAGAATGAGAAGTTTGTCCGGACGTTCCTTTCTCATAACCTTCGCGGTTTCCGATATAATTCTTCCAATCTGTTCGCCGAATGTCTTGGCAGTGATGCCCAGGAGATGATTTGGATTTCTTACTCTCATATCCCGAAAAAAAATATCATTCAGCGATTCCGCATAGTTCTGTCCGGTATGCACCAGAACATGGTCGCAGACTTTATCCAATTTATGAACAATCAGACTCAACCGGATAATCTCCGGCCTGGTTCCCAGAATAGTCATTACTTTCATCGTAAGAACTCTCCAACCTCTGAACCATTTTCCGGAACAAGTAGCTGTTGTTTTTTTAAAAGGGATGCCAACTCGTTTTTCGTCATCACATTGTCGGCAGAACTAAATTCCCTTGACAATGCAATTTTCTCGTCCGGGTTGGTAATAATTTCCGGTAATATGGATTTCACCGCATAATACTTTTTTCGATCTACGGTTCGATTTCCTTCCTCGTCGGATATCAGAATCTCATGAATCTTTTCGCCCGGCCGTATGCCTGTGACACGAGTTTCAATAGGCCGATTCCCAATCAAGATTTCAGCAATATCCACAACTCTTGCTGAGGGAACTCGTGGGATATACATTTCACCCCTATTCCCTTCCCGCACGGCAGCAAAGATCACATCAACTGCGTCATTCAAGCTTAGGAGAAATCGGGTCATATCTATAGTCGTAATTGTAATTGGACCGCCCGCTCTTATCTGGCTGTGAAAAAGGGGAATAACTGAACCACGCGAGGCAAGCACATTGCCATATCGCACGCAAAGAAAACGGGTATCAGGACAACTGAGATTTGCAGTAATAAACACTCGCTCTTGAATTGCCTTGGTCATCCCCATTACATTCACGGGTTTGCATGCCTTGTCAGTTGAAACCCCGACAACTGTGTCAACCGGAATTTTGTTTTCCCGAATTGCACGAACAATATTTTCGGGCCCGGTAATATTTGTCTGTACTGCTTCATACGGAAAATATTCGCAGGAAGGGACTTGTTTCAAAGCCGCAGCATTAAAAACAATATCGGCGTCCTTCACAGCCCCGGCAATACTGTGGTAATCGCGAACATCTCCAATTCGGAACTCTACAAGCTGACTAAAATTGTGGTAGATGACCTCGTCGGTTGCTACTGATCTGTTTTGATACTCCAGCCTCATGTCATGCTGCTTGGCTTCATCCCGGGAGAAGATGATCAATTTTTTCGGCTTTCCCATTTCATTAGTCAAAATTCTCCGAGTAAGCACTTTACCGAGCGACCCGGTTCCTCCAGTAATCAGAATTGTTCTTCCCTCTAGATCCATTTTATGCCTTTAATTGTTATTGAACATTTCATTTATCATTGAATTCCATGACGGTGGCTTATAGCCGCTAACTTTTTGAAATCGATCGGAGGTCAATGACCGATCACAAACGAAATCGGTATTGGGTAGGATGGTAACCGGGTGATCGTAGACCTTTGATATTAGCTGGAGCAAATCGAATTTTGATATTTTCGTTGATGATACGTTATACACGCCGGATATCGAGGGATTGGGAATGATGTGTTGCGCAATGATTTTGGATAGTTCTGTAGTAGTAAATCCCGTATAGATTGCTTTCTTGTACCCTTGCACTGTATCCTTCGTAGAAAGAAACCATTCGAGTAGTCCGACTCTTGTTTTCAACTCCCTTCCGATTATCGAGGTACGAAGCGTAACACAATTGTCGTAACCTACCTCTCC
>JBBRUI010000125.1:0-11864 GCA_038247945.1 Bacteroidota bacterium
GGTAAAGAATGATATTTTACCGCTTATACTTTCGGAATTGGAGCTAACGAAAAGTCTGTTGTTCGAACTGCTCGAAAAACCTTTCGAACAGCGCCGAAAAAATCATTATTACTCAACACGTTTACGATCTGTTGCACTTAAACTAATGCATCAATTGCAGGTAAACACGTTACGTAGCTGGCGCAGCGAAAAAGGCATTGCAACTGCTGAAATGGCAGATCATCATAATATTGTATTACTAAAAACAATAAATGCTGTTGCAAATGCTTTGGGATCTACCGGCTAATTGATAACCAGCAGCATCGGCCTGCGCATTGTTGTTGATTTCTACTTTGCGGGTGCCAATTTTAAACAGAATCGGAGAAATATTGGTGATGGAATTTCATGTTGCTTATAAAATTGATTCTGCAATCCGTTTTCCTGAATTATTTCTAAAATATCAGGATCAGGATTGATCTACACAGTGGCATTAACGATAATAAAATACAATGGCATTCCTACCGTAATATTGAATGGGAAAGTTACTCCTAATGCCATTGGAATATAAAGTCCGGGATCAGCTTTTGGTGCTGCTAATCGCATAGCAGCAGGTACAGCTATGTAAGAAGCACTTGCGGCAAGAATGGCAAAAATAAATCGATTACCTACATCGTGCGTTACATATTGACTTACGAATGCAACGATGCATCCGTTGATAGCAGGAATAATGATCGCAAATAACGAGGCGAACCAACCATACTTTTTAAATGCAGAAAATCTTTTTGCAGTTACCATTCCCATTTCCAATAAAAAGATGGCAAGAAACCCTTTGAAGATGTCGGTTGTAAATGGTTTTATACCTTCGGCTTGTTTGGTGTCAGCAATTAATCCAATCACTAAACTTCCTAAAATCATCAGCACACTTCCATTAGTAAAAGAATGTTGAATCACCGATTTTAAATTAACTTTATTTGTGTTGTCCTTTTCAAATTGCATCAATAGAATAACACCAACAATAATTGCAGGTGATTCCATCAGTGCCATTACTGCAACCATATGTCCACCAAAGGTTATTTTTTGCGCTTCTAAAAATGATACCGCAGCTACAAATGTTACAGCACTTACCGAACCATATGCGGCAGCTACTGCTCCTGAATCACTGATGCTTAGTTTTCTTTTTAAAATGAAAAATGTGTAAAGAGGAATGAGTGATGCTAAAGTCATTCCAAACAAAAGTGAATACACAATTTCATTGTTAAAACCGCTATGGGCTAACTCCTGTCCACCTTTAAAACCTATGGAGAATAAAAGATAAAGTGCAATAAACTTGCTGGAGGATTCGGGAATCTGCAAGTCGCTTTTAACGGATGTTGCAATAATTCCCAAAACATAAAAAAGCAATGTTGGGTTAGTGAGATTTGAAATTAAAATGTGAAAGTCCATGTTTGTTTTGTATTTAATTTTGTTTGAATCTGTGATTAATTGATTCGTGTTTATTTTGTAATAACTTTCTTAATTGTTGTCCAGCATTGTTGAATCCCGCCTGAAATTCTCTTTTTTGAACGCGCAATGTACTCGCCATTGTTCATCATAATCTCCAGTCAAGAACACATATTGAGCATTTCATTTAATTGATAGACATCGAAAGCTACGGTTCGAAGCCGTTCATTGATTTCCGAACCAAATCCGTCATCAGGTAAACGCTCGACAATGACAATCTGTAAACCGACATTGTCGATAGCCCTCAATGATGGATATAATCGCGCAGCAGCCTCGATGGTGTCCCCGGTCGGACTGAGATTTTTCACTATCGATGCATCGTGTGTTGAACCGACTTTCCCGAACGTCAGAACTCCGAGCCGTAAAGCCATGTCCCTTACAATGGAAATCTGCTGGACGTCGACAATGAGCATCGGTGTTTTTGGCCGATAGCGCGAAACGCCGCTTCGTTCCAGTATTCTCGGAATACTCCCTTGTTCGGCAAGCTCGTGTTTACCGATTATTCTGGTTACATCATGCTCACTTTTTCCTGATGAATCGATGACAACGGGTATCTGATGTGCATCGAAAAGAATCGTGATTGCCTTGGGGACTTGCAGTTCGCGGCAGAGTGCCATACTGTCTATCGATGCACTTTGATAATCGGCACCTCTTATGTACTGGATCGTTTCCGTATACATTGCAAGCGGGCGTGCTACGTGAGCTATGATTTCATGCATGATTCCCTCTTCGAATATCCTGATTCGATTATAGGGGAATCCATCACCCAGAATTTCCGGCATCGTGCCGCAGGCTGGCAGAACGATTTCAATGGCTTCTTCTTGTGAATGAGCCAGGAGAGATCGCGCTTCTTCCTCTATACGGGAGGTTATTGTTTCTGCCATCTCCAAACTACTAACGCAAACAGTCGGAAGATCTTCGAGCGATTTCCCGTTTGCATGCATCAGGCGGGCGACCGCAAACGGATTCGTAGCATCGGCAAGACTGATTCTGCAATACTCGGAATGCAGATCAGAGATTTCCCCATAGACGATGGTATCCTCAATCCTAATGAGTCGTTCTTCTCTGGAATCATCGCACATCAGACTCTCCAGTATGGTTACTTATGCGAGTTTTCCTAAATGACATCCGAACATGATTCACTCCTTCTTGTTTGGCCTTTGGTTGAAATATTCAACCATGAACTTCGTCGTGTATTTGCCTTGTTGGAACGCATCATTCTTCATTATGTCTATATGCAGCGGAATCGTCGTTTTTACACCGTCAATTCTGAACTCATCGAGAGCCCGGATCATTCTTTGAATAGCGCGATCTCTCGTTTCGTCATGAACTATCAGCTTCGCTATAAGGGAGTCGTAATGGCTTGGTATGTGATAACCGGCATAAATATGAGTGTCGACGCGAACTCCCGGACCGCCGGGAACATAGAGGTGCTTGATTTTCCCCGGCGATGGAAAGAAAGAATGAAACGGATCTTCGGCATTGATTCGGCATTCGATTGCATGGCCTGAAAAACGAATGTCTTTCTGTGGAAGGTTGAGCTGTTCACCTGCGGCGATCGAGATCTGGTGCTTGACAATATCGATTCCCGTCATCATTTCAGTCACCGGGTGTTCGACTTGTATTCGCGTGTTCATTTCCATGAAATAGAATTCATTTTCTGGGGTCAACAGGAATTCAATGGTCCCTGCCCCACAATATTTGACCGCTTTTGTCAGTTTTTTTGCGCACGAAAACATTTTCCGACGTATGTTTTCATTCAATGCCGGTGACGGAGATTCTTCAACCAGCTTCTGATATCGCCGTTGTATCGAACAATCACGTTCACCGAGAATTGCTACATTGCCAAAGCTGTCGGCGAGAACCTGTATTTCCACATGTCTGCCGCTGGATATGAATTTTTCAATGTATATAACGTCATTTCCGAAAAAACTACGTGCTTCGTTACGTGCCGCATGAATACATTCGTCAAGCGAGGCATGAGAATCCACGATCCTCATCCCTTTTCCGCCGCCTCCCGATGCGGCCTTTATCAATAGAGGAAAACCGGTCTTTTCGGCAACGATGAGTGCCTCTTCGTCGCTTCTTACCGGGACATGACTGCCGGGAATCACCGGCACGCCTGCATGGATCGCAGTCTGAATAGCGGCGACTTTGTCACCCATCTTGCGAATGGTTTCAGGGGATGGGCCGATGAACACTATTCCGAAACTATCGACGGTTTCGGCGAACGAGTGATTCTCGGACAACAAGCCATATCCGGGATGTATCGCATCTGCACCGGTTGATTTGGCCGCGATGATGATTTCCGAAACATTCAGGTATGTGTGCGCGACATCGGCACGACCGATGCATACCGATTCATCGGCAAGGCGCACATGCATCGATTCCTTGTCGGCTTCCGAATATACCGCGACAGTGCCGATCCCCATCTCCTTACAGGCACGGATGACCCGAACTGCGATTTCCCCTCTGTTGGCGATCAGTATTTTCTTGAACATCCAACCTCCAGCAAGGCCCATAAAAACGAAATATCCACCAAGTAAAACCGGTACGTTCGTCTTCCAAATCGCCAGTCAAGCGATATCATCGTTTGCGACCTTTGGTTGCTGTATAGCCATAATGGCTCCTTTCTCTTGCTGTTGTATGCCTATTGAATCAATGCTTTTGAGCGGCTCGTTCAAGTCTGTCATTGATCGCCCTTCCCAACCCGTGATCGGGCGCCGGGATGGCGATGATTAGGTCTAATCCTGCCTGATCAAGCCTCTTGAGGGCCGCGAACAGTTTTGAGGCAGCCTCCGCAAGATTCCCCGTGCGGGAAAGGACTTCGACCGCCACAAAATCTTGCCCATATATTCCAGCATCGAATGAGAGCAGCCCGATTCTCGCATTGTTCGGGAAGCGAACACTACGGTCATATAAGGCCATCGGAGTTCGAGGAGCATAGTGCTTCGGAAATCTACCCGGAGAAGAATGCAGGGATGCACATCTTTCCGCAATTTCCACATGCCCGATTATTTCCTCAATATTCTCGATTGGAATACCACCTGGTCGAAGAAGTATCGGGATTGACTCCATGAACGAGATTATCGTCGACTCGATGCCCACTTCGCATGTGCCACCATCAATAATGAGATCGACCGCATCACCCAGATCGGCTCGTACATGTTCCGCGCATGTGGGACTGATGCTACCGAAGGTATTGGCACTGGGTGCCGCAATTGGCGTATCCGCTAACACAATCAATTTTCTGGCGATCTCGTTTCGCGGCATACGTATTCCGACACCGTCGAGCCCGGCAGTTACCAGATCGGGAACGGCATGTCGTTTTTTTACGATCACCGTCAATGGTCCGGGCCAGAAAGTCTCTATCAGACTCACGGCTTTTTGCGACAACTCCATTGCGACCTTTTCCAACTGTTCCCATGATCCAACATGAACTATCAGGGGATCGAAGCGAGGACGCCGCTTTACGTCGAAGATTCTGGCAACCGCATTCGAGTCGAAGGCATTGGCCCCAAGACCATACACGGTCTCTGTTGGAAAGGCGACAATACCACCCTTTCGTATGGCTTCCGCCGCTTCTTCGATTCGTGATGTCAGCATATTCCCGACAATGGATTCATGGTTTCGAGTTCGATGTCGAAGCACCGTAACACTTCCCTGTATTTTTCCGTTGTGGCATGTACCACTTCAGCGGGCAGTTCTGGAACAGGAGCTTGGTGGTTCCAGCCAATTTTATCTAAGTAATCACGGATGAACTGCTTGTCGAAGCTCTCTTGCGGTTTTCCGGGGGCGTATTTCGCAGAAGGCCAGAATCGTGATGAGTCCGGCGTGAAAATTTCATCGATTAGAACCAATTCACCGTCAATTAACCCGAACTCGAATTTCGTATCGGCGATGATTATGCCATGCGCCTCGGCGATCTTGGCTGCATACTTGTAAATTTCCAAGCTTACGTTCTTCACCTTTTCTGCGAGTTCCCTGCCGAGCAAATCTACCACTTGATCGAATGTGATGTTTTCATCATGTTTCCCGCCCTCTTCCTTGGTAGAAGGTGAGAATATCGGCTCCGGTAGTCTGTCGGCCTCAATCAATCCTTTGGGAAGCGGGATGCCGCATACAATTCCGTTTTCTTTATATTCCTTGAGTCCGGATCCAGCTATGTACCCACGCACTATGGCTTCGATAGGCAATCTTTCAGCCTTCCGAACGACTACCGTTCTTTCAGAAATGTCCGGATATTCCGGCGTCTCCCATAGATACAAGAGCACATCGGTATTCATACAATGGTTTTGAATGATATGCTTTGTCTTCGAGAACCAGTAATTGGACATCTTGGTCAACATGATGCCCTTGCCGGGAATCGGTGTAGCCAAAACATGATCGAAAGCGGAGACACGGTCGGTTGCAATTATGACGAGATGTTTTCCGTCACCTGCATCGTAGACATCCCTTACCTTCCCTTTGCGTACAAGCGCCATTTGACTTATGCTCTTTTCCATTACCGCTGCCATAAATAGACTCCTTCCGGATACATTGAGGTTAGAACTTCGACAGTTTTTCGTAATCTGAAACCGAGCCGTTATCCATGCAGCATTCGATGATCGCCCTTCCACTTGCGCGAAGGCTATCGCTCAAGTATTTCGCCAATTCCTGCTTGAAAAACATTTGCAGGATAGCTGCCCCCGCATCATATCCTTCGACGCCGACGTGCGGTTGTTCATCGACTCGAAGCAGTTCGGGGGGAATGGTGGCACCTTCGACATGCATGACCTTCAATGAATACCCAAGAAGCGGACAACGTGCTTCAACGAGCTGTTCGGGCCGAAACTGGGCCATCCCGCGCCGCGCGAGGTATTCCCTGGAGACCCATTGGGGCATGAAACTAACCTTCCATGCTCCGACATACTGGTTCGGCGTAAGGGAATACCGTGTCTCAGGAGTAGCGATTATTTGATCGAGAAGAAGGTTTGCATGATCGACGATTTTGCCGGATGCAAACGGCCAGAATGAACCAACCCCCTCACTGCTCAAGGCTTCGGATTCGGTAATACTGGGGTTGTCATGTCCGCGAGGTGCCACGAGCCTCCATAGCCACGCAAGGGCGGGAGGAAGAAAATGGAGATACCCGACGATCCCATAGGTGGGGTTTTCCTTTGTGCAGGGTGGCGTCCGTATACCAAAATTGCGAAGATGTACCTCAACCGGTCCATTTACCGAACCCGGCACGAGTCTGCGTGGGAGTATGACTCGTGGATTGGGGCAGGGCACACCGGGTTTGTCTTCGATATGTTCCCACATAAGGCACGTAGAATTCGGCGCTCCCTGGATATTCAGGAATATCAGAGGCTCCTCCGGATGAACGGTTATCTTTTCGAGATTCGGGTCGGTGCCATAGTGTCGTATGTGGTTCAAACGGACGAACCAGGCCTCTTCAGCATCGCAGGCAACCACATATCCCTTGCTGTTCTGAACAGAGCTATGGCACATCGCCATATCGTCGGTGACAGGATTCAGAACACAACCTCTGGGCAGGCTGAGATACTTGACCTCGCTGTTCACGATGTTTGTTCCAAGGATCAAACGTCCATCCTCTTCGCGATGAACATACTCGAGCATTTCGCTCTTTCCGCTACCGCTGGCACCTTCGTGCATAATCGTCGTCACATTGTCATATGGCGTTACCACCTGAACGGTCGAAGCGTGAAGGGTGTTCCATTTTTCCTCTTCTCCAATGGAAAGTAACGCGCCGTAGATGCCTTTTTTGGCACTGGGTCCGGGATACAGATTATAGGAGAATATCTCGTACAGCTCGTCGAGACGGTTATGAACCACCACTTGTTTCCCATCAAGGTGCGTGTGGCGAAACGGGGGTGCGAGAAAGACCGCTGTATGAATAGCGAGCGGATGATCCAGTATCGAGAGATCAACGATGCCTTGCAAATCAGCCAATCCCGCGATAAAGAAACCTGCATTGCTCGGAGCCACCAATATACCTCCGTATGAATCATCACTGGTGAATGCGCCAAGCGTGAATGCAGTGACGATAAGATCCTGATTTTTCAGCCATTCAAATGTCAACTTCCGCAGATCCGAGAAATCCTTGTCATATCGTTCCTTGAATGTGGTTTTGTCGGTTGATTTTTCATCACCGATCACCATGCAATCAGGATCCCTCCGACGCATATAAGCATCGTCATAATTGACCGCGAAACCGTTCTTGCACCTGGTTACGGTGGCTTCTCGAATAGTTTTCCCATTGATGTCATAGGATACTTCAAAGATTTCATTCGAAGAATTACCCGCTGCAATCTCAAGCAAGGCCGCTCGTGTACCTATGAACCGGCAAGATCTGGCTGAACCAATGACATCACGTATATGTTTTGGTAGCCTTATCCGATCCATCGATTTAAAACTGTTGTCATTCATTACATCTTTTCCTTGTTATGTGTTGACTAAAGCATCTACCTGTTTGACAATTTTCGGGTATTGCTGGCCGCCGGAAAGAAAGAACACTATCACGGCATTCCCGAACTGCGGTTCGACGGCGAAAAACGATCGATCGATACTCCTGTGCAGCAGTCGTTCCATTCTCGATTGCAGAATCGGTTTGGATACATTGAATAGTTCCGCATACATTCTTTCGATCAGGTCTCGCGAGAACCTCTCCTTTGCCATGTTGATTTCTGCCGGATGCAAGACTCCTTCAAGAATCACGACCACTGATTGACTGTGAACATCCACTGAAATAGCTTTGGGTCGAATGCTCATCTGTTCGTTACCGTATTCCCGGACTAGCTCTGATATTTTTTCTCGAACATCCAAACTCTCCTTGCTCATAAAATCTTCGCTTTCGCTTATCGAAACCATGTTTACCAAAAAAAATGGGCTGGTAACCGCCATGTAATTCATGTAACGGCTACCAACCCTTGTCCAGTGGAGCCTTCCCGCATCTACTATGCGGAAATGCTTCTCTGCACAATTTTAGACCAAAACAAAAAGGCCCTTAGTGGGAAGTTTTCGTCTTCTCACTAAGGGCCTGCTCATGAACCCGGCGTTTTATAGCCGTTTTCCTCAACGTGCCATTTATAATCTATTAAGAAACTAGTATAATTGCACGGCAATGTCAAATTTTTTTAATGTTCTTGTCCTACACCCAGCGATTCGTCCTTGAATTTCGGCGCTCGCTCCAGTGTGAAGACGATGATTCGCTCTCCAGTAACCGAGCTAATGTCGGTATGAAGAGATATGGTTTTGATTTTTGTTATATCGAACATAATAGTCTCTAGAAGGAACCGCGCTTTTTCGATCAACTCCTGGCGCACCTGTTTGATGAGTTTGCGCCCAGTAGCCGAGTCATCTGCTTTAGCCAGTTGCTTCTCTCCAGGAGTCAACACTCCCCGTAACCTGACGAAAATACTTTCTTCCATAACAAAGGTTTTAGCTTCTTCTGGCCCTCGCCCCATATATTCACGCTCGAATTTGACGATCGCTTCGGTTATCTGTGCTTCGGCTTCGCCTCGTGTGTAATTTATCATATTTTAGCTCTCCTTTTTAGGCAAAAATATATCATTGATAATGCATTTCGCTTTAAAAAGATATTTGTTCAAGAAGCTATCCTGTTATGCCTGGAAACCATCCTATTTACTCGACATAATGCTCACCATATCAGTTCTTGCAGCCGGCATTTTCCTTGTTGTTTACTTGATTCTCACTACTTAGAGTAGTGAAAATTGATGGTAACTTCACTACTGAAATAATGCAACAGCAGACCTAGAACCAAAGTCAGCGTATGAGCGACCAGAAATGGCATAGCGTTTGCTTACCTAAGTAGCATACCATGAAGCGTTTTGGAGACTGGTAAACTAGATGTATGTCGAGGGAAACCTCAACTAATCCATACGAGGCGGGATAAATCCGCTCCTTTGGAAAGGAATACGATCATTGAAATGGACTAAAAATATAACTTCAAGGAGGATTTACGGCAGCGGTACTAAAATGTTGTCTAAAAGGGAAAGCACCATTTCCGGTGTTTTTAAAATTCATGTTAACAAAAGGATTCCGTTATGAAAAATTTATTACTGTTCGTCATGGTTGCAGTGACTTCAGGGTTGATCGGGTGCACCACAACCAGCCCTACCGCGCCAGCAAGTAAGACGTTGCAAATCAAGATTTCTAATATTTCCGATCAACTTGTTGCGCTTAGTTCCGCGACATTTGGAACTGCACCAACCGCACCCGGCCACTCAATTTCATTTTCTTTTCTTGCGGCAAAGGGAGCGAAATTTTCGTTTGCTGCCATGTTTGGTAAATCGAGCGATTGGTTTTATGCGCTTCCTGATACCGGGATAAGTCTCTGGACAAATGGAATTGAATTATCGGGAGACATCACATCATTGGTCTCCTTGTGGGACGCAGGCACTAAGCTTAATCAACCAATCGATTCTGCAAAACCAGCAATAGCCGATACCAGTAGTATCATCCGAAAGATAACCACAACTGCCTACCCTACCGACAGCATCATGCGGGTAACGATTGTTCCTAAAACGCTCGATGCGATCAACGATTCTTTCACTGTGACAATCTCGGTTTTGGCAACATCGCCAACTTCTGTTTCGCCCGGAATATGGGCTCTCCATTCGGCAGGCAAACCCTTGTACGCAAGTGGCATTGCGGACAAAGGAAATGGACTCAAATTGCTTGCCGAAACAGGAAACCCGGCCAGCCTGGCAGCCTGGATCACACCTCTTCTAGGAGTTTCCACACCGCTTTCACCGATTCTCTATGTTGTATCCGGCAACAATGGCGTCATTTTCGATTCCGCTTCAGCCACCCATAATGGATTGCGATACCTCGCTGAGGATGGCAATGCGGCCCCACTCAAAGATTCGCTTACTGCAAAGGGGTTTTCGCCCATGATTCAAGGTACGGGCGTTCTTTTGCCAGGTACCAGCACATCGTTGACTATTACTGTTCAACAAGGACAAAAACTGTTTTTTGCATCAATGTTTGGACAAAGCAATGATATGTTTTTCACCACGCGGTCGCATGGTCTGGAAGTATTCCCAACAGGGGGGAATGCGCTGACAGGTGATGTCACGAATCTTATTCAGCTTTTGGATGCCGGAACTGAGGTCAATGAATTTCCGGGATTTGGGCCGAATCAGGCAGCGCGTCAACTTGCACCGGGTATGGGCATTAGGGAGTCGGGCGTGGTAAAAGCAATCGATGATGGATATGTGTATGGAAGGGTTGACAAACTAATTTCTATGACAATTACTGCTCAATAAACGTATTGAGGCTGAGCGACCTTCAGGTTGGCCGATAAATATTGACATCGCAAGACGCTCGCTTACGCGGGCGGCTTCCCTGGACAGGGTTCTCTTTTGTATATTTAAAAATGTCGACTGCGTGGGCAAGGGTACAGGAGCGCTCATTGGGCGGCCCAGTATGGCCGCTTTTTTACTCCGACAGCTTGAAGACACGATCTCTGTTTGCGATGCTCCGATGATCCGTAACTAAGGGTAAACGTTTCAAAAACAGGATCGCTACTTCTCCTGCTTTATTTACTTTGCAGTACAATTCCCTCCGCTTGACGATATTCCGTCAAAGCAGAGGACTTGACATGGACAAAAGAGAAATAAAGGATTATTTTTTTGTGGATAACTGTTCTTTTTTGAATTTTTCAATTTCTAAAGCAATCTCTTCTGACTCTTCGGTACTGATGAATTTTTTACATTCAGGAAATAATTCGGTCTCTGCTTCCTCAACGTGATGCTCTGTATTTTCTTGAAGGACTTTTAGCTTGGCCGCCCATTCTTCGGTTCCTTTTTGATTTTTATCAAGCTCTTTTACGAGTCTTTTCATTACTTTATGCTCTTCTAGCGCCTCTAATGTCGTATCACGACTTTCCACTTCTTTTGCATCGGCAAGTGCCTCGGAATTTCCCAATTTAAGAATCAAATTCCCGAAAGCAGGAATTCACCCAAATCTTATTGCTATAAAAATGTGCTGGGTATCTGCTTGACATACAGAAACCGTATCCTATGGCAGCCTTCTTCGGGCGCTCGAAAAAAGTCTGAAGAATAGCGGCATGATGAACAAAAACAGTTGAGATGTAAAACAAAATGTGCTGTGATAAGGAAATCTTTTAACCTTCTATCGTATGTATGGCTCGGTTGTTGCTTTGTATCACATCGAGTTACATTAAAAAATTCAACATTTACCTAAAAAGGGAGACTTTATGGACCTTACCTTAACAACTGCACAAGTATTTCATTTTAGCAATCCAGATGAGGCATGGACATTTCCCAGAGGCACGTTAGAGATGCTGCATATTGAAGGAGCAATCATCGGACGCGCCACCTACGAGCCAGGATGGA
>JBBRUI010000126.1:0-11801 GCA_038247945.1 Bacteroidota bacterium
ACGACCAGTGCCCGTGCAACCGCAACGCGTTGCTGCTCGCCACCGCTTAACTGAGGAACGCGGGTCTGAATCTTATGAAGCAAATGTACTGCGTCGAGAATTTTTTAAACCCGTTGTTTGTTTTCAGTTTTCGCAACCTTCTTCGTCTAAAGCCCGAACGCCACGTTCTCGAACACAGTCATATGCGGAAACAAGGCGTAATTCTGAAAGACCATCCCGATTCCCCGTTGTTGCGGAGGAACGTTGGTGATCTCTGATCCATCTATAAAAATTCCGCCTGATGTTGGCTGCTCGAATCCGGCAATCATCCGAAGCAACGTGGTCTTGCCGCAACCGCTTGGCCCGAGAATGGAAAAAAATTCTCCGGACTTAATCTCCAGGCTTACATCCCGGACAGCGTGTGTGTCTTTAAAATGTTTGGATAGATTGCGGAGAGCTACGACGGACATGGTTTTTCAATCCTGAGTGGAGGAACTTACGTGTTCAGTAAAAACAATCCGCGTCACCCTGAGCTTGTCGAAGGGTTCGCACAAAACGTTCACTGCGCTCAGGCTGACGATTCATTACTGGGTTATGCCAATTATCTAAAACCTTCTGATGACTTTTCGACTTGAGGTTTGGGTTTTGTGGATCGATGGATTACTTTCCTTTTCCCTTTACTTCATCATCCCATCTCTTCATCCACGACTTTTCATTCGCCTCAAGAGATGTCCAATCGATCTTCATGGGAATAATTTGAAGCGAGCGAATCCACTCGGGTAGATTTTCTTTCGGGATGTCTGATCGTGTCGGGATTCGGAAATATTCAGTTGCTTGCTGTACCAATGCTTCCTTCGATGTTACAAATTCATAAAACAGCTCTGCGTCCTTGCGATGCTTCGTGCCGCGGACGATGGCAATGCAATCTGTTATCATAGGCGTGCCGCTTCTAGGAATCTCGTAGCCAAACGGATAGCCATTGATTTTTGTTTGGATCATTACATCGGGCAAATTCCAAAGCGTTACGACACCTTCTTCTCTGGCAATTTTCAAGTACAGTTGCGTCGGATCGGCGGCGTAGGTTTTAGTGTTCGCGTCAAGCTTCCGCAGCCATTCAAAACCTGAATCAATATTTCCTGTGCGGGCGGACTCCCGCTGAATCAAGGCAGAGAAAATAATGCGCATGGTCCCCGATGCAAGCGGATAACGGATGATGACTTTATCCTTCCACTTTGGGTCCAGCAGGTCGTCCCAATCTTTTGGAGCGTCCTCTGATTTCAGCAGCCGGTTGTTGTACATGATTACTTCGGGCGTCGCAAACGTGCCGTACCAGAAATTATGAGCGCTTCGGTTTTCATCCGCAATGTTGCTCGTCCAGGATGGAGTATAGGACTCCAGCAAACTCTCCGCTTCCGCTTTCGAAAACGTCGTGAGCGGAGCGCCCCACCAGATGTCGGCCTGCGGATTCGACCGCTCAGTTCGAATGCGGTCGTACGCATCCTGCGAGCCCATATCCAGCCACCGGACATCGATGTCGGGATGCGCACTCTCGAATTGCTTTTCGAAGGCAGACAGCATCTCCTTTCCGTGTGGCGAGTAAATGGTAAGCGTCCTCTTGGTATTGTTAGATGAACAAGCGGCAAACTGGGCGAGCGCAACAACAATCAACCAACTGAATCTTGAATTCATCATGGCTTTGCCCGATGGTTGGGGTATGCAATCATGTTGATGAAATTCCGGAACGCACCGGGATTGTATTCCTTGAGTTGCCGATACCAGACATATGATGTGTAGATGTACGAACCGCGTCCGTAGTTCGCAACGAGATATCCTGTCGTAAGTGGCGGCTCATCCGGATCGTTGGAGGACAAAAGCTTGTCATATTCCGGCGCTATGTTGTCGGGAAAATAAACGCCACGCTCTTGTATCCATCCATTCCAATCCGCTTCGGTGATTTTGTTTGGCGTGTTGAACAACGGGTGATCCGGGCGAAGGATTTTGATCGGCGCCTCCTCCACAGTTACACGCTTTCTGCTTACTTGCATGGGATACGGCGCATACTCGGATTTCCAATCCTGATCCTTCTGATACATCACAACGAGATTGCCGCCGTTGCGGACATACTCCAACAGCCGTGCATTGTTTTTCTTCAAGTCTTCCCGGACGAGATACGCCCGAATGTCAATGACGATTGTTGTGTAGGGAGAAAGATTCCCCTCAAGATCTTTCGCTCCGAGAAGCTTGTATTTCAATCCGAGTTCTGCCGCAGCCGATTCAAGCGTGTTATCATAGCTCTTGATAATGCCAAGCTGAATATTCTTATCTATTTCCGCATCAAATATTTTTACGGTCGCTTGATCCCATGCATACTCAGACTTGAAACGCAATGCATATTCTCCGGCTTTTGCATTCTGCGGAGGTCGGATCGTAATTGAGCCGGTTGCTGAACTATCTTCTTTCCCCACTACATACGAGACAGATTCACCCATCCAACCCGGCGGTGCCTGTACCGAAATTCTCCCGGCGGTTTTGCGTGGAGCAAAATTCGTCAGCCGGAAAGTGAATTTCTTTCCTTCGCCAAACTGTTCAGATGAAATCCGGGTCACCGCGGGTGCAACCGTGAGCGTTTGAAAGGGAGCCACGTCGAATTTGGGTCGAACGGTCAGCGACACCGTGTTACCATTCACCGTGAAATGTATCTGTCCGGCAACGGTCTGTTCTGATTCAAGCAGGTTGTAGAGCGCAACAGTTTTGGGAATTGTCAGCGTGGCATTATCGCCGACAAACACTTCGACATCGGTGGCAATATCTTTTTTGTTTGCAGATAAATTTCCGGCTCTTTCATTCACAGCCCATCCTTGAGGATACGTAAATGTAAAGCGGGGATTACTGAGCGTGCATGTTGTCGACTTCAAACGAATTATGCTGATGACTTTCTGAGTCGGCACGACGAGGGTATCGGAAAACGTCCACGAAGCGGAAACGTCACACGAATATCGAACGAGATTCTCAAGCTCTTCTTTCCAATGTGCGAGGGTTCTCACAGCGATTGGCTGTAGCCCCGTCAAACGCAGTTTCTCTATTTGCGACAAGCCCTGAGCTACGATTTGCAGCAATGAATCATCTGCCATTCCGGGATGCAATTTCGAAAGCGCATCTCTCATGCTAGCCAACGACGCCAGAGACGGATCAGACCAAAGGTGCGTGCCGCCGAAAAAAGAAGTCGTGTCCCGATCGTACATGCTGTTCGAACGCATCAATCGGTACAAACTTAAACCGCGGGTAAAACGCCTTAGGTCTGCACGATCCATTCCCTGGGTTTTGTGCCGTTGCAAAGCATCCGATGCGATATCGAGATACGATGTTTTCCGGAGCGGGTCTGTCTCGCCGATTTGATTGACAACATCGGCGTTCATATCCGTTCGGCCGAAATTCCGGAAGAATAGTTTTCTTGGCTGCCATACGGTGAGGCCGGGAAGGGCGAGCTGTTCAGGAAAGCGCGTGGAATCCGCAGCGGCATCGAACGCAGCAATGGCGGTGATCGCGACTGCCTGATGATGTCCGTGACCATCCACTGTATTGTGATTAGTAAAGAGAATGTCCGGTTTGAATTTGCGGATCATGTACACGAGCCTGCGCAACGTCTCAGAGGCGCCTCCCCACTTCTTAAAAGTCTCGGTAGCGGTTTTTGAAAAGCCAAAATCGCTGAAGTTCAGGAAGTGAACTTCAGCCCCCAGAATATTTCCTGCCTCGCGTGTTTCCGCCGTCCGCAGCACTCCAAGTTCTTCGTACAATTCCGGGCCGATTTCATTCTGTCCGCCTTCGCCGCGGGTGAAGAGAATTGAGTATGTCTTCACGCCATATTTCATCCGGTAATATGCAAGCGTCGCCCCATCCTCGTCGTCAGGATGAGCGGAGAGGTTCATGATAACGCCATCGTTTTTTAAATCAAGAAACGTTTGCTGCAGCTCAATGGACTTCTGACCGAAAGACAACGAGGCAACAATCAAAACTAATACAGTCTCAGCGAGTAATCTGAGAAAGAACAGTTTGAACATCTTCAAATGAAATAACTCCTTCACGGATGAGTTTGGGTGGATCATCAACAACCGAGATTACGGTGGATGGCTTGCTTTCAGGAAGAGTTCCCGCGTCGATATACAAGTCTACACAGGTATCCAGTGCACGACGAATGTCCGGGACTGTTCGATGAACGGGCTCGCCTGAAACATTTGCGCTCGTGGAGGTAATCGGACACGCGCACGTTCTTAGCAGCACAATACAAAATTTATGGGCGGAAATTCTGATCCCGATTGTTCCACTCCCCTGCGTGATTTCCTCGGGTACATTGCCAGCCGCCTTGAAAACGATTGTAAGAGGGCCCGGCCAGAATCTTTTCATCAACGCAAAAGCCGTCTCGGGAATTTCTGCAACAAGCGTTTGTAACATCTCAACTGAATCTACAAGGACAAGAATCGGCTTGGCATCTTGCCTCCTTTTTGCTGCGATCACTTTGCGCACGGCAAGAGCATTACGCGCATCAGCACCAATACCGTATAATGTTTCAGTTGGATAGACGATCACTCCCCCGTTTCGGATAACATCAGCCGCGGCGGAAATTACGGATTCTTCCGGCAGGTCTAAAGTCACTTTCATAATTTTAGCATCATTGACAGCGATCATCATCTACGAACTCACCTCGGCGTTCATTGTCGAAAGGATGGAATGGACTCGCTCCAGTACGCGGTCGGGGGAAATATTCCTCATACAGACAAATGTTTTGATCGGACACGCATTGCCGCCGTGAATCGAACAAGGCCTGCAGGGCAATCCCATTGTCTGAACTACTTCATCGTGTTCGCCGAGTGGAGCAAATCCAAACTCGGGAACCGTCGCGCCGAATATCGCCACAACCGGTGTTCGCATCGCAACGCCAATATGCATCGGGGCGCTATCGTTGCTGACGATGAGCTTGCACCGGCGAATAAGCTCTGCTGATTGCAGCAACGATAATTCTCCGGCTGCATTGAGCAACCTTGTATTTCCCACAGTTGATTCGATCTCACGAGAAAGGGTGTGATCACTCTGCCCACCGACCAACACAACCGAGAATTGCTCGTCCAATAATTTTTTGGCGAGTTCGATATAACCTTCTGCCAACCATCGCTTCGTTACCCATTCGGATCCGGGCGCAACGGCAATCATGTTGGATGAACTCACATCCGGATGATTCCGTAGAAACGTATCGACTACTTCACGATCAACAGTTGAAGGAAACAGTTGCGGCAATTCTTTTTGGGGGATGGAAATCCCGAGCGGCTGCAACAAACTCAGGTTCCGTTCAACTTCATGACGGTCGGGGTGGTATTCGACTACATCCGTCATAAGAAATTTTGCTGCGCTCGTGGAGAACCCGATGTGGCGCGGAATTCCAGCCAGATAACAAATCAGTCCGCTGCGCAATGAACGATGCGGAATGATGGCCGCGTCATAGTGAGAATTCCTCAGTGTACCGATGAGTGTGAGAGCGCCGCGCAAACCCCGATCTCTTCCCTTCTTATCATACACAACCGTGCGGTGAATGTCAGGGTGGTTTGCAAGAATACTTGCGCCGGCGGGAACAGCTACAACATCAATTAACATGTCCTTCTTCTCGCGGTGAAGAACCTGAATCATGGGAGCCGTAAGAATCACGTCGCCGATAAATGCAGTTTGGAATACGAGTACTTTTTGCGGAGCCACTATGCTTGCTCCTCCATCACCTGATGCTGCTCGTAATACGGCGTGTGCTTCCATCGCTTATGCATCCAAAGCCAATGGTCGGGATGCAGGCGAATCCATTTTTCAAGGATTGCGACATGGCGTCGGGTAAGTTCGATAATATTTTCCTCTTGAGATAAATTCAGTCCGCTGCGATCTACTTCTTCCAGCGTGATGTTGTAGGTTCCATCCTTCTGCCGGACCAAAAATCCCGTGACAATTGGTGCATGGGTCTTCAAACTAAATGCCGCAACCCCGCGGTGCGTTGCTGAGGGGCGACCAAAGAATTCGATAAAGACTGACTCCTTGGGTCCGCTCTGATCGGCGAGTATGAGTACGATTTTCTGTTCCGCAAGCGCTGTTAAGACATGCCTCGAAGAAACACCCATGGAAGTGGTTGAATTGCCGAAGCGCATGCGATGCGCCTGGACGATGGCATCAATGCGCGCATTGCGCTGGCGTTGTGCAAGGAGAAAGAACGGCCGTTCGAAATGCAGGCGAACCGAAGTCGGCAACAATTCCCACGACCCATAATGCGCCGAGAGAAAGATAACACCCTTCCCACGCGCCAGCGCATTTACCATGACTTCCGGGTTTAGAACGTGGACCTTGGACTTCAATTCGTCCGCACTCTTGTTGCTTGCCCAAAGAGATTCGACCAGGGCAATCCCATAGCTGCGATAGGCGCCCCGTGCAATACCCTTGATTTCGTCGGTGGACTTTTCCGGAAATGCCTTTGTCAGATTTTCGAAGGTAATCGCTTTTCGAAAACCGGTCAGCATGAAAACGGCGCTGCCCAGGAATGAGCCCCATCGTTCCGCCGAACGAAATGAAAGCGAGCGGGCAACCCTATTGATCAGACTGAAGAGAAAATATTCGATCGATTCCATCATCATAATGACGAGCCAACTTACGAAAAATCAACAGGAACTTCCAACGGATCTACCTGGGCTCTTTCCGGATAAAAACAAAAGCCGTCCTGTTGAGACGGCTTTACAAAACCGGGGATGAGAGTTTCTAGTTTGTCTGAGCGTATCGGGCCCAATTCTCATCGTGCAGTTCGTTTCTGTGCGTCGAATGGACCAGCTCATAGTCGCCGCCGTTTTGCCGCAGCAGGAAGACAAAAATAACGCCGCCCTGAATGCTGTTATATGACCAGATCTCGTACGGTCGTGTTTGGGATTCGTTCGGATGTCGCTCGATATCATCAGCCGGTCCGTACATAATATGCGCACGGCCACGGTCTGTGCGGTAACCCGCTACTCCCATCACGCCGTATGAAGTATTCGCAGTTGCTACGCGTCGCAGGTATTCGTCACGCAAGCCAACAGGCCGCTTCGACCAGAAATCCGTCATAAATTTTCTCTTCGCCGTGACTCCTTTGAGAGATTTGTACTGATCCTTCTCCGCTTCACGAGATTCCCACTGCATCCATTTGAATTCTTCGTCGAGTTGCGGTTCTTCCATGGAGATAAAGGCACCGAGGCCAATCGACCGGTCGAGTCCCATGAGTGTGGAATCAAACCCGAGGACAGTATTGAAGACAAAGAATTTCTTTCCGGATGCAATAACGGGTTTCTTGCTCGAATCGATGAGCGCGAGAAAGAGTGTGTAGGTACCGCTTCTGAGGCTTCCGGCATCGACATTTCCAACAAGGACCATCGATTCGCCGGCACGCTTACGCGGCTGCTCACGGGAAATTACTTCCTTGCCGATAGTATTATACACGGAGGTCTTCAATGTCAGGTCACTCTGATCCGACCCCAAAAGCAAATTGTACGCTTCAGCATAGTAATAGCAGTGCTGATCGTTTGTGTACACACCCTCCGGGTTGGGAATAACTTCAATGGTGTTCTTATAAAAAAGGTTTCCCGGCTTTCCCTTTTTTATACTCGAAGCAAATTCAATATCGCTCATTGTAATCCTATCTGTCGGGAGAGACTTTACATTGAGCGGAACAGAAACGCTATCACCCCGCGACTTGTTGTTTTGGTCTCTCGCAACCACCTTTAACGTGTATTGTCCCGCCGTCAGCTTTGTGTTGGACATGCTGATCAGGTTCATTGAACTGAACGATGTGTCCTTCGAAACATGGGGCACTAGCATCCGTTCGGCATACACAATAGAATCTTTGCTCGCAACGGACAATGTCAGTTCAACGCCAGCCTTCATCCCTCCCCCATCAGGAACGTATGTAAGCAGCCGCTGTGGAAAAGCATAGTAAAACTCGATGTACATCTCCTTTTCGTCATACCGGAAGCGTGCAAAATCGAAGGATAATTTCATAGGATCCTTGGGCGGTTTGGTCTGCGAAACCGTAATATTGAGATCGCATAACAAAATCATAATTGCACAATATCGTCCAATATCCTTCAACATTTTTTCACCTTGTGAGAAATAGGAATCTCGTTTTGGATGGTGTACTGCAAAAATTTACGGAAGGGGCTGCCGAATAGCAAGGAGTGAATCGTGGGTAGTGTCTCAGTTTACGAACCGTGGTCATTCCGTCCCGACAAGTCGGGATGTTCGGAATCTGAACTGGCAAAAATCTGATTGGATGCTGAATAAGAGCATTTCAGCATGACATGTTTCGCGAAGAGCGCCGTACTTATTTTGAAACTGAGACACTACCGAATCGTGGCACAGAGGAGTAGAGATTACTCTCCCATCACTTTCACAATTACTCTTTTCCGCCGCTGGCCGTCAAACTCGGCGTAGTAAATTTGTTGCCACGGACCGAAGTCAAGTTTGCCGTTTGTGATCGGGACAATCACTTCGTGGTGGATGACGAGACTTTTAAGGTGGGCATCACCGTTCGTTTCACCCGTACGATGATGATGGTAGTTCAAATTAAAGGGTGCAAGTTTTTCAAGCCACTCATCAATATCCTGAATCAAGCCATCCTCAGCATCGTTCACATACACACCGGCGGTGATATGCATGGCGGAAACAAGAACCATCCCTTCCTTCACCGCGCTTTTGGTAACGATCTCCTGCACTTCTTCAGTGATGTTAATGTACTCGCGCTTCGCCTCGGTGTTGAACCACAGGTATTCCGTTTTGGATTTCATTACGGGCGCCCGAGCAATCGCCTGGCAGTTGAAACCAGGTCGGATGTAATGTACGGCTTCGGCATGAACTCATCTCCCCCCGCCTGCATCACTTCATCACGTACATTATTCCGGCCGAAACCGCTTGCCCCGATGATCTTCACGGATGGTTTCAGTTTTCGGATTTGCTCTATCAATTCCACCCCACCCAATTTTGGCAAACCTAAATCGGTGACAACCAAGTCAATTTCGTCGCTGTGTTCCTTGAACATCTCCAGTGCAGCCAGTCCATCGAACGCCTGAAATATTTTGAACTGCTCCGATTCCAGAATAAGCGAGAGGAGATTGTTGATATCGACTTCATCCTCAGAAATCAGAACTGTCGGTAATTTATCTGCCATGCAAATAGTGAGGTTGAATAGAAGAGCTGGTGTGTGGCGTTGTTGTGGAGGTCAATATAGAGATTCAGTGATTGAACTTCAACCGGGTTGAGTATGAGGCCATTCCCAAAATCAAAAAGCAAAAAAAGATCGCCACCAAGGCACCAAGACACGAAGGTTGCACGAGGTTTTCTTATGATAAAGCCCCTCTCTTCCCAGGAGAGGTTTGCCTGTCCGCCGTGCTTTCCCTTTTGGCGGAGGGTGAGGTCGCTTTGGAAAAAACAAAAAACTTCATTCGGCTTTGTCGCTGTTTTGGGGAAACTCCAAGGTTCAGTATCGGTTCAGTTTGATATGAACGTCATTCCCACCGTATAGAGTAAACAGGTTCAATATCAATCGGCAGATGGACCAGCCGTTGAAGTGACTCTTCTACTTCCCGTGATGTCTTCCCCCACTTTTCAAAGAAGGCCGTTGTTCCCCCGTAGTTTCCTGTGGCCTGTAACGTCAGCAGCTCTTCAGCCAACGCAGTAATAGCGGCCGGCATTTTCCCGAACACGACGGACCATTTTTTTGTGACGGGATCAAGACGTACGCCGCCCTTCTCCATAAAATAATTCAACTCACATATAGCCGCTTTGCCGTGCGCTTCTGCAGTGCCGAAACGAATCGTCCGAAAGATTGACGCAAGAGACGAAACGTAATGCACGCGGTCCGCATCCGGAGCTAATATTTTTTTGTCGATGAAAAAATTCACGACATACAAGCCGGCGATATCCGCTTTGGCTTCCTCGATGGCGGTGTAATGCTCATTCAATGCCTTGTTCACGGCGAGCGAATCTTTGCCGTAGACGTACACCGGCCCGATTGCATGGCAAAGCTCGTGCATCAACACATCGTTAAATACACCCTCGGGCGTTACGTATTGGATTTGATCAGATGCAATTAGCTCCCGCCCGATCGGCAGAATGACGTTGTTGACACGGGCATTCATCATGTTCTTCCAGAAAATCTTCTTCGTCCCTTTCTTTACCTGCACATCCGGATCGTTCGGAAGCGTTGCGGCAACTGGCTGATAGCCGGTCGCGATGTCGCCGCCCCGATAAACATCCGTAACAATCTCCATCGGCGAGGAAAGGCCGGTGATCGTCCGCTTGTAGCGGGACTCCATGGGAAGAGACTGTTCAAGGTCGTTCAGATGTTTCGTGTACAAACCCAGCTTTGCGCTCTCAACTGAATCCCGAATCATCACAGAGATCTCATAGGATGCCTTTAATCCGAGCAAAGCATCGTCATAGATTTCATCAGGCGCCATCAACAGATCAATGTCCGAATCGACTATGTCAATCCAGTCGACATGACTTTGAAAGTAATCATCGGTCGCTAGAGCCAGGGCTCTGGTAGCGAGGAATTTTTTGAGAGAAGGATTTTCAGCCAGAGAGCTCGCCTTCCTGAGCAATTCAGAAGCCGGCGTTATCCACTGTGCGTACTCGATATGAAATGGGACCGCGGCCAATTCCTTTCCCTCGCGCTTCACCACAGTGTATGGGCTTTGCAGAACATCAGCCTTTTCGGGATGCGCCTTCACATAATCCTCAAATTCTCTTTTTGTGAGATCAGAAGGATAAAAAGCTGCGCCGGGATTTTTTGTTTCGCTGCCGAAAAAAGTTTTAAAGTCATCCATCTTGTCAAACGGTCCGCCATTGCGGATGATAAGGCGAAGAAGATTCCTGCTTCGCTCGTCTGTGTGCCGGGCAAGACTGTCACGCAGTCCGATTCCCGCGGGATACACTTGATGAAGATACGCCTCGTGTACAAGCTTGCCGGCTTCAATCAATGTCTTCACGAGTTCACGCTTTTGCGGAGAAAGCGTACGCGCATCGAATGCCATATCAACCCGTTGCAACCGCGACAGCCGCACTTCAACGTCATCCTGATGCGAACCTCCGGAACAACCTCCCAGAACGAGCAGCAGAACCGACATGAACAATATTTTGCAATCAGTGAATTTCATTTTTTCTGTATATTGATTGAAAAGAAAACCGCATGGCTAAACTTGACCTGATCCTGACTCTTATCTTCTCCGGCGTTGCACTCCTCGGTTCAATCGGAACAGTGTACTGCATGCGCAAAGCGCTGAGAGTCTCCGGCGAACGGGACGGCGATCTCAAAATGTTCTTGTGGGCAGTTGGCAGTTTGATCGGACTGATAATTGCGGGCATGAGCGCGGCGTATATTCTCTTGCCGATATTCTTCAACTATGCCAAGATGTAACTCAGCGAACAATGCTTCCACTTCCTATTTCGCCTGTTGGAGAAATGATGAATAACCTTCCTTCATTATCCGAGGCGGCGAGCACCATCCCTTTTGATTCCTGTCCCATCAGTTTTGCCGGCTGCAGATTGTAAACCACCACCACACTCTTGCCGACCAGTTCTTCCGGCTTGTAGTGTTTCGCAATGCCTGCAATAATCTGGCGTCGTTCCGATCCTATTTCAACCTGCAACTTCAATAGCTTCTCCGACTTTGGCACTGCTTCGCACTCAACAACTTTTGCCACACGCAGATCGATCTTCTTGAAATCATCAATCGTTATCGGGGCCTTCTCTTCAGATTGTGGAGCGGCTGGAGAAGC
>JBBRUI010000127.1:0-11781 GCA_038247945.1 Bacteroidota bacterium
ACATGAAAATAGAATATGATTCAAAAACAGATTTACTATACCTGAGATTCGATGAGCGAAAGCAACAGGTAGTGAATAAAAGAGTATCCGATGAAATAGTGCTCGACATTGACGAAGGGGAGAAGATTGTGGGTATCGAGATTCTTGACGCTTCAAAACTCGTTAGTCTTGACCGATTGCTCCCGGTAAAAACTCAAGCAGCATAAGTTATGTTGATGGATACCGCCACGCCGCCTGCCCGCCATCTTCTTTGGCGGAAATGTTTTTTATGTAGGCGGGTTAGATGTGGCGCTGACGCAGTATCTGCACAAGAGGGCAAGTTGGAGTAAGAATCAAGGTATTGCTCTTTTCCAAGCTACTGCCTAATTTAAATGCCAGATAATGATTTTTTTTGCCACCAATTCTGGAAGGAGCTAACATGTCGACAGTCGATGAAATAAAGGCGGCAATTGAAACGCTTCCTGAACCTGAGTATAAAATCCTCCGGCAATGGTTATCGGAGAGGGATTGGCAGGACTGGGACGAAGAACTCCAACGCGATGCCGCAACAGGGAAGTTGGATTTCCTAATCGAGGAAGCCCTGAACGCAAAGGCGGATGATAAGCTCAGAGACTTATAAATGCATCGTACGACACCACGGTTCTGGAAATGCTTCAACTCGCTCCATCCTCCCGTCAAGAAAATAGCAGAAGAGAATTTCAAGCTGCTCAGCAACAACCCGCGCCATCCATCGCTGCATTTTAAGAACGTCGGGAAGTTCTGGTCAGCAAGAGTAGGAATGAACTACCGGGCGTTGGCTCCTGCGTTCGATACAATTTATGGGGAAGGAAGAAACGGTCAGGCGGCGTGCTGCCCTTGGGGCCTTTTTCGGTTGCGTCGACCATCTGTGCTTAACTTTCTGAATTCTGCGGCCCGACGACGAATGTACTGTAATCGCGCTTTTGGCGTCATGCCTTTCATCTCGGCGTACATTGCAGCCTGAATGTCATTCTTCATTTCCACGGCGTCAAATTTCTTCTTCATAGCTTAACTCCTTTGGCGATCTAATATCAATGGGCTTATATCCTTTACGCAAATTCACCGCGTTGAACCGTCTGATCTTCTCTACGTTGACTAAGTGACGAAAATTCCAACTCAGAATTACGTCGGCGTGGTGCACAGAAGCAGTCGCTACGTGAAGTGCGTCGTTGTACGAGGCGTCGTTGAGAACTCCCTCCGCTAAGTAGGCGTTGGCTAACCCCTCTATTTCTTCGTTGACCGACAGGTATTCCGTTGACTGTTTTGGGAGATTGCGGACGGCATCCTGAACTTTCTTCGGTGCGGCGATTATTTCCGCTTCAACAATTGCAGACAGCAAGACGAGATAGCTTCCCCGCCGCACGTTATCAAAGAATCTGTTACTATCTTTTGCAAACTCTCGATCAAAACAACCACCAAACACAGACGTATCGACTTAAATGCGTCGTTGTTTCAATTCGTACTCTTTGAGTGATTATCCGCTCTCATTCTTATTCAAGATAAACTGCTTCGCCTGAAAGGGCAACAAGGTCTACAGAAAGTACAGAATCTCCCAACGCTTCGGCATTGTAATCTTCCCCCAATTCCTTTATGATATAGAATAGTTAGTTCCACATTTTATTCGATATGGCAAAACGTTCTTCTACACCTATTACTTCGACAATCTCCAACGCAGGGGATAACATCGTCATCCGCGGTGCCCGTGTTCATAACCTCAAGAATATTGATGTCGATATTCCCCGCGACAAACTCGTCGTCATTACCGGGCTTTCGGGTTCGGGAAAATCCAGTCTCGCCTTCGATACAATCTATGCTGAAGGACAGCGACGTTACGTGGAAAGTCTTTCAGCATACGCCCGTCAATTCCTTGATGTAATGGAGCGGCCGGATGTTGATTATATCGAAGGCCTGAGTCCTGCAATCTCCATCGAACAAAAAACAGTCAGCAACAACCCCCGCTCAACAGTCGGGACGGTCACCGAGATTTATGACTATCTCCGCCTCCTCTTTGCCCGCGTTGGAACTCAGTATTGCTACAACTGCGGTCGTCCGGTAACAAAGCAAACTACCGACCAGATCATCGACAGCATCATGAAGCTTCCCGAGGGGACGAAGGTGCAGATCCTCGCCCCGGTCGTGAAAGGAAGAAAGGGACATTACCGCGAACTCTTTGAAGAGATTTTGAAAGACGGCTTCCTCCGAGTTCGCATCGACGGTGTTATGAAAGAAATTCAAAAAGGATTGCAGGCCGACCGGTACAAGGTTCACAACATCGAAATTGTCGTCGACAGAATTGTGGTGAAGAAAGAAGTCCGTGCCCGCATCGCGGATTCCATTGAGGTTGCGTTAAGATTTGGTGATGGGATTGTAATTGCAAGCATCGACCGCGGCGGGACCGTCGATTCGCTCAAAGCAATTACGAAAACTCTGACGAAAAGAGTTGCTCCGTCAAAACCGTCTGGCGATGACATCCTGTTCAGCAAACATCTGTCGTGCGCATTCTGCAACATCAGCTATGAAGAGCCTGCGCCGAACTCGTTTTCGTTCAATTCCCCTTACGGCTCATGTCCGACATGCAACGGACTCGGTGAAATCAAAGAGCTTGACCTGGACATGATCATTCCCGATACCTCGCTCACGATCAATGAAGAAGGGCTGGCACCTCTTGGCAAACCGCGGCAGACGTGGGCATGGAGTCAAGTCCGTTCGGTAGCAAAGAAATGCGGTTTCGATTTCGACACGCCCATCAGTAAAATTCCGAAAAAGGCGAAGGATGTTCTTCTGTATGGAGCGGGCGACGAGAAGTTTGAAATCGAATATAAATACCAGAGCGGGCGCACGGTCATGTACAAGCACCGTTTCGGCGGCCTGCTCGACGTGCTGAAGCGTTACTACGACGACGCCACGACAAGCAACATCCGCGAATGGGTTGAAGCGTACATGACGACCAAACCCTGTTCATCGTGCAAAGGTGGCCGTCTCAAAAAGGAAAGTCTTGCTGTAAAACTAGAGGACGCTTCAACCAAAGAAAAGTTCAACATTCATGACGTTGTTTCTCTTTCGATTGAAGAGGCAGCGGTTTTCTTTAAGAAGCTCAAGCTCACGGAGCGGCGCCTGCTTATTGCCTCACAGATCCTAAAAGAAATACGACAGAGATTGGATTTTCTTCTGAATGTCGGACTCGACTATCTTTCATTGGATCGTTCGGCGAGATCGCTTTCGGGCGGAGAGGGGCAGCGCATCCGGCTGGCGACGCAGATCGGATCGCAGCTTGTGGGAGTGCTGTACATTCTGGATGAGCCGAGCATCGGATTGCATCAACGCGATAACATCAAACTGATCGATTCGCTGAAGGCGCTTAGAGATTTGGGAAACACAGTCATAGTTGTTGAACATGACAAGGAGATGATCGAGAGTGCAGATTATGTTCTCGACCTTGGGCCGGGTGCAGGCGAACATGGCGGTTATGTTGTTACGGCTGGTCACCCATCGAAGCTGGAGCTGAGGAACGATACGATCCGGTATAACGGCGACGTGTTTGATTCTATTTCGTACACCGCACATTACCTCTTCGGGAAAAGACGAATTGAAATTCCATCCGAACGGCGGAAAGGGAACAAGAAGTTCATCACGCTGGAAGGTGCACGGGGAAATAATCTGAAAGACGCGACGCTGAAAATTCCCCTCGGCACATTCATCACCATTACCGGCGTCAGCGGATCGGGGAAATCATCACTCATCACTGAAACTCTCTACCCAATTCTTTCCCGAAAGTTTTATCAGGCGAAAGCTGTTCCTCTTCCATACAAAAAAATCGACGGGCTGAAAAATATCGATAAAGTTATCGACATCGATCAGTCCCCGATCGGCAGAACACCCCGTTCCAATCCTGCCACGTACACGGGCGTGTTTGGAATGATCCGGGATTTGTTTGCACAGATGCCTGAGGCGAAGATCCGGGGCTACAAAGTGGGTCGTTTCAGTTTTAATGTGCAAGGCGGGCGCTGTGAGAATTGCGAAGGCGACGGCCTGAAGAAAATTGAGATGAATTTCCTTCCCGATGTGTACGTGCTGTGCGATGTTTGTCACGGCAAGCGGTACAACCGGGAAACGCTGCAGGTTGTGTACAAAGGTAAGTCGATTGCCGATGTTCTGGACATGACCGTTGCCGAGGCGGTTGAGTTCTTCAGCGAGATTCCGGGTTTGCAGCGAAAACTCTCTACATTGAATGAGGTAGGACTCGGCTACATTCGCCTTGGGCAACAAGCGACGACATTAAGCGGCGGCGAAGCCCAACGCGTAAAGCTCTCAACCGAGCTTTCGAAAATTGGAACCGGCAACACCTTATACATTCTGGACGAGCCGACCACCGGACTTCACTTTGAAGATATCCGGATGCTGCTGAACGTTCTGAACCGGTTGGTTGAGAAAGGGAATACGGTTATCGTGATCGAACATAATCTTGATGTAATCAAGACCGCAGATTGGGTGATCGACCTTGGCCCAACAGGCGGGAAAGGTGGCGGATGGATTGTTGCCGAAGGGACGCCGGAATCCATAGCTGTCTCGGAAACTTCCGTTACAGGCGAGTTCCTGAGAAAAGAACTGGCGATGCGATTTGATTAGATGGCTCTTGACGTTCCCCGCAAATGTAAATACATTCATGCAAGATTCTTTTCATCCAATCGAGATTCGAATGAAACGTTGGGCTTGGTGGGTTGGAGTATTTTCAACTTTTGCATCTGTCGCTTTTTCGCAGGTAGCATTGCTTGGGCATATCGATCAGAAACATGGAACGAGCGGCGATGGTATATCATACGCCGGATGCTGGGGGTATACCGCTCCGAATGGTCGTGAGTATGCTATACTCGGAACGTACACCGGCTGCGCGATCATTGACATAACCAACGGCGCTTCTCCTGTCGAGGTCGGGCACATCGTCGGGGCAAGCTCGCTGTGGAAGGAAGTGAAAACGTATGATCGTTACGCTTATGTTGTGTCGGATGTGAATGGGAGTCAGGGATTGCAGATCATCAATCTCGCGAATCTTCCGAACAGCGTGGCGCTTGATACAACCATATTGTCGCTCGGGGGTTTCAGTGTTTTGCAAAGCCACACTATTTCGATCCACGACGGATACCTATACCTCAACGGTACTGCCGGCGGAATGATTATGGCGAGCCTGGCGAACCCGCGTCGTCCGCAATATCTCGGACGATGGACGACACGGTACGTGCATGATTCGTATACCAAGGGAGATACAATTTTTGCCGCTGCCATCAATCAAGGCCGGCTGGATATCATCAACGGAGCAAACAAGGCTGCGCCGACATTGATTGCCAGCATCGCGTATACGGGCGGCGGCACGCACAATGTTTGGACGACTAAGGACAGGAAGTATGCAGTAACCACGGACGAGATCGGATCGACCCAAAAGAATTTGAAAATCTGGAATCTTCAGAATCTTCCAATTGTCTCCACGACTCCTGTTGCGACATTCTCTGCCACCCCTAATGATATTGTTCATAATGTTTTTATTCGCGGCGATTACGCGTACGTTGCGTGGTACACTGCCGGGTTCCGTGTTGTGAACCTGACGAATCCGACAACCCCGCTCGATGAAGGTGGCTACGATACTTCCACGGAACCGCCGGGAAATTACGCCGGCATGTGGGCGTGTTATCCTTTCTTCCCCTCGGGAAAAATCATCGGGTCGGATATGCAGAACGGGTTGTATGTGTTCAACTTTGCGGGACTTTCGCCGCGTCAGAACACAGGCTTGCTTGAGCCGGCGAACGGAGAAACTTTCCGGACTCCTGCCTCAGTTCGCTTCCGCTGGCAGCGCGCCGCGGATCCGGGAAATGATCCGCATTATTATTTAATACGCGTAACCGGCGGCGGACTCGATACTACGATCCGGTCGAATGATTCCACATTTGTTTTTGCAAACGGAGCAAGATTCGCTCCCGGTACAACCTATTCATGGAATGTTACCACGAAAGATGAGTTCAATACAACACTCAGCCAACAGTCCTTCAGTTTTACTGTTACCAATAGCCCGGTCGTGTATTCTTCTTTCACTGCCACGTTCATTGGCAACGGAAGGGTTCAACTCAATTGGAGAACTCTTTCCGAAAATCAGAATCTTGGTTTTGACATTCAGCGAAGTTATTCCATCCCCACACATTTCCTCACGGTTCCCAACAGATTTGTCCCCGGTTTTGGAACCACAGCCACGCCTCACGATTACGCGTTCCGGGACAGCAACGTTACACCTGCCGGCGTCTGGTATTACAGGCTTCGACAATTAAGCGGAGACAGTTCGATGACGTTTTCTGATCCGGTTATAGTGGACGTGCTGACGAACGTAAAAGAAGATAAATTACCGGCCGCATACGCGCTTGCGCAAAACTATCCCAATCCTTTCAATCCTTCTACGAAAATTGAATTCTCATTAAAGTCCGCAGGATTCACGACATTGACGATCTATAATTTGCTGGGTCAGGAAGTTGCGAGACTTGTAAATGGAATGACCCCTGCAGGCCGCCACGTTGTGGAGTTTAATGCAAATGCAGGAGCAATCCCGAGCGGCATGTATTTTTACACCCTTACCTCAGGGTCTTTCGCCGAAACGCGAAAGATGATATTGGCAAGGTGATGTTCTTTCACATTCCTGGGCTATGAATCAAAATAGTTCGGAAGCAATCGCCGCACTGAAAGCGATGTTGTTCTCAATCGCACGAGAGAGAACCAGAAAGAGTGTTTCCAGCAATGAGAGAGAGTGTAAGAACCGCTCGTTACAATCGGAAGAGTTAACTCACTGTCAGATCCACTTTTTCAAGGAGGTCGCGCCATGAAATCAACGAGATACTTTTTGCGGGTTGCAAGTGTTGCTCTCGCGATAATTACCTTCGCGTCGAGTCTGCTTCTCGCCCAGGAACGTATCCAGGTTCAGCCAAGCGGTGTCATGACTTGGGATCAAATGCGACAGATCGATGCCCAACAAGTAAACCTTCCGGCAGCGCAACGCGCAATCCATTCACCCTTGCCGGGACCTGGACCTCGGGAAATAGGTTCTTTAGGCTCGCGTGTTAACCAACATGGTCAGGGTGTCACGCAACAACCGTTGAGTCCAACTTCATTTAGCGAGCTGCCCTTGACGCCGATGGCGGTTCCCACACTTTCGTTTGATGCTCTACTGGATAATCACACTTCAATTCCTCCGGATACTTACGGGTCTGTAGGCCCTTCACACGTAATGACGATGTTGAACACGCAAGTTCGGATTCAAACAAAGGCCGGTGATACCGTGAGTACTGTTACACTTGCAACCTTCTGGACCTCGATTGCAGGATCAAAGTTTGATCCCAAAGTGAACTATGATTCAAGCAGTGGCCGTTGGCTGGCGGTGGTCGATGCCAATGGTAATTTGGCGACATCAAAAATCTGCTTCGCCATCAGTGCAACATCGGATCCAACAGGGACTTGGACGTTCTATGAATTCGATGCGGATGCCGCCGATGCAACCTGGGCTGATTACCCCGGCTTCGGCCACAACGCAACATGGATAGCGATCACGCACAACATGTTCACGGTCGCGGGCTCTCCAGCTTTTGTTGGCTCAAAAATGTGGGTCATTGATAAAAGCACAGCAGTAGCAGGGGGAGCTCTTACCACGACGGTATTTGCCACGAGTTTTGATGTCGCTGGTGGATTTGGTGGTTTTACCTTGCAACCTTGTTTGACATTTGGCGCCGAACCCACACTCTACATTGTTGACAATAGTGGGTTAAGCGCTAGCGGGATATTCTACATCCGCATCTCGCGAATTACAGGAACGGGTCCTGCGCCCGTCTGGTCTGTTCAGCCCGGCTCGCCGTTTGCCGGGACTGGCCTCTTTCCTGTTACCAACAATTTTTTCTTTACACAGACTGATGCGCCCCAATCGGGAATCGCAACGCTCGTTGAAACGAACGATCCCCGAATGCTGAATGCGGTTTTTCGGAACAGCAGAATCTGGTGCACGCACAGCGCCGCACTTCCTGTCGGAGGGCCATCTACGCGGACGGCGGTATTTTGGTATCAACTCAATCCCGCCGCGATGCCCGCACCAATTGTCCAGTCGGGAGTGTTGGATGGTGGAGCCGGTATTCACCATTTCTTTCCTTCGATTTCCGCGAACACTTCCGATGCCGCATGCATAGGTTTTTCCCGGTCCGATGCGACGAAGTTTGTTGAGGCTGTGTATTCGGGGCGGCTGCCCGGTGATCCTCTCGGTACGATGCCCTTCGGCATTGCTGTGTTCAAGGTTGGTGAAAGCAGCTATACAAAGTTTTTTGGCGGCCCGAGAAACCGGTGGGGCGACTACAGCAATACGTGTGTTGATCCTTCGGACGGCATTACGTTTTGGACGATCCAGGAATACGCGGGCACCAAGGTAGGTGCCGGGGTGGATGACGGTCGCTGGGGAACACGATGGGCGAAGATTGTTCCGCCTGGTGATCTGCCGATTCAGCTTTCATACTTGCGCGCCGTTACTGTTCAACTGAGTTCTGTTCGTGTTGAATGGGGAACAATCTCGGAAACAAATAACTTTGGCTTCTATGTTCAAAAACAGAGACAAGGCGAATTGGAATGGAGCGAGATTCCCAACAGTTTCGTTCCCGGACATGGAACAACCTTGGAGCCACAGCACTACAGCTACGTTGATCAAAGCGCCACACCCGGACGATGGTATTACCGACTACGGCACATTGATCTGGACGGAACAGTCTACTATACTGAAGGTGTGGAGGTGAATGTTGTCACCGGGGTTACTGAGTCTTCCGTCCCGACGGAGTTTGCCTTGCGCCAGAACTATCCCAACCCGTTTAATCCATCTACCACAATAAGTTTTGATTTGCCTGCGAGCAGCAACGTAAAAATTGAAGTGTTCGATATGCTCGGGCGAAAGGTGAGCGATGTGCTGAACGAAACGAAGAAGGCAGGAACGCACCAGGTGAAGTTCGATGCATCGGATTTGACAAGCGGTGTGTATTTCTACAAGCTGACGTCGAAAGACTTTTCATCCATCAATAAAATGATGTTGCTTCGTTAAGCAAACCCGGGAAGTGCAATATCTTCGCCCGCGTAGTACTTTTGCGCGGGCGATTGCATTTGTGGGAAGAGCACAATATCAGGAAAAATGATGCGCGTCTCAGGTATTTCCGGATTGCTTTATGCAACATGACGTTGTACCTTCAAAAAGAGAATTTCTTTTTGCAGTTAAGTTCCTTTCTCTTCCATGATCTCACCTCCTTGGTGTATGAAGATACTGGTTTATCTTCTTGTCCGAAAGGTGGGGTACAGATCAGTTACACAATAGCGGTAGGGTTAATCTATACATTTTAAGAGGACAGATATGGGTTGCCGTTATCTGAGACAATCATCAGGCGGTATCCAGACTTGTCATCGCCGCCGAATTTTTCTCGCCTTTTCTGCGCGCATGATAGTATGGATGTGTCTTCCCTTGTGTTTGTTGCAGTTGGGGTGTGGGGAACAGCCAGACCCGCCCAATGACACCAAGTACTGGGGTACCCTGTTCACTGCGACGCCTGGTAATGGTTTGGTGGAACCTAACGATGGAACGGGAAGTGCCACTTCGAATTGGGTATCTGTTTTCAAAGAGAGAACAAAGAATAGCGTTACTTTTAGTTCAAAGGTCGACCTCTTGGCAGGAGCGGAAGTCGGGTTAAACCTGAATAACACAACCTCAATAAGGAGTTTTTTGTCAGTCTTTGTTAGCCGCGAATCTATTACTCCAGGAAATTGCGACCCTCTTAACTTTAGTTTTCTATTCGGTATTCAAGCACCGAGCAATTCCGGCACAGTCTTAGGATGGACGGTGTTGCGAACCGATATAGGGAATGATATGCCTTGGGCAGCAAGCTTTGTTTACAAAAAGAAGATATATGACATTACAGATCTTACGACTCCCCAAGAAAGATGGCGTGCAGTTGAAAATGGCGTTCTCCATGAAGTAGGGCACGCAAGAGGTTTGTCAGCGGACGGAGGTCGTGAATTTGATCATCAGCATCATGGCGGTAGTTATGATCAAATTTGTGTGATGTACCGTTATGCTAGAGACATTGCAATTGGGTCTCATCATTTTTGTGGAATGCACCAAAAAATCTTACGAGAATGTCTTAGCCAGTTCGGCACTTATTCCAGTTCCTATTCAAATACGTGTTGGCAACAACCCTATGAATAAATTAAGAGGTATCATATGAGTTTAAGAGCAAACTTGAAAAAGATAGTGCTTTCCTTCCTCTTTAGTATGGAAGTACTTTTCCCTTTTCATATTCTTCGTTCAGAGCAGATTGCAGGAGTTAACAATACTTTCAGGATAGAGCTGTCAGCAGAAAAGGCCTCTTTCTTGCGTAACGAGTTGGTCTTCTTTATGTGCATGGTAGAAAACAAATCGTCCCAAGAAATCGCAATTAGTGCTCCTTATGTATTGGGGGGGCTAAGAGTTATTCTTGTCGATGAGAAAGGAAATCCTGTATACAGGGGTGGGGTGATAGCGCACGATGATACCAAAGTGAAATTGACCCCCAAGGGGAAATCGGTGACCGCATTCGAGCTGATAAATTTGAATTTCGGGCAGGATATCGGTCCAATAGGAAGAGTGCTAAGGCCGGGGAAATACAAAATTTATGCTACCCTCGATGGATCTCGATCCAATGAAATTGAATTCACAATTGTTGCAGCGGCTGATAGAGATAAGTCATTCACCGATAAGCTCTTGAATATAGAGCGCAGTCAAAGAGTTCGTGGTTGGGACTACCAAAGAGCTATCAGGGATCTCAAGAAATTGATTCACAACACACCAAACTCCCCCTATTTGAAAAATGCCTACTGGCAAATGATAACTTTGCTGGCCATGTACGATAAAGGCGGGGTGGAACTACAAACCCAAAGTTTAGAGCTTATACATGCTTTCCCAAATTCACCAATGGTTGCTTTCGCCATTCACTACTACAAAATCGGTATAGTTCAAGAACATCGATTTGGCGGGGAGCTTACGGCGCCTCAAAGAAATGTTGTTGATCAGAAATTGAAAAACATTCGATCTCAATTTGTAGGTACCGAAACCATAGAATTTATCGATGAAGTGCTTGCCCGAGGGGTAGTTTATTACTGAACACTCCACCATACTGGTTTTTGGGACGAACTATTCGATTTTTAAAAAACGGGGATGCTATGCATAAAAAAGTGCTCTCGAAAATGTTTCTCTCGGTGATTATTGTTTTTGGTATGTTTTTGTTCGTCGTAGGCGACGGTCTGACTTTATACGAAACATCAACAAATCAAAAAATTCAGGTTGAGGGTTTGCGAGTACGCAACACGAATTTTTGTGAATGGTTGCCGGAAGATGTTCTTGTCGTTGGGGACATAAGATTTCAAAAGCAAGTCGTTCGGGTACAGACCAAACAGATATTAAGTTCGTTCACAGGAGAGATGATCGGCTTTGATCCTAAGACAAATGAAATTCTCTTCGTTGAAAGTGCATCTACCATTAGAAGAATAGGAATTTGATTATCCTTGCGAGGTATTTCATGATACTGAAAACACAACGTAGAGAAATCAGTACACATCTCCTCCTATTTGGAAGCATCACGTTGATAGGATTCCTATTCATCGCAAGCTTTCGCTTCGGGGCTGCTATAGATGGCCGCGCGATCAAACCCCGGATTATTGAGAACGACACACTCTTTATTAGGC
>JBBRUI010000128.1:0-11726 GCA_038247945.1 Bacteroidota bacterium
AAGGAAATCGCCAAAGAACCCATCGTCGAGAAAAAGTTCGCACAACAAATTGCTCTCAAGATTCTTCCTCAGGTGGATGTGTTCATGAGCGACGGTTACACGAAGGAAGAACATAAGATGGTAGACGAAACGAAAAAAATCATGGGCGATGACACCATTCGCATCAACGCAACATGTGTTCGTGTGCCCGTCTATGGTGGCCACAGCGAGTCTGTGAATGTTGAGATGGAGAAAACGTTCACGCTTGATGAAGTGCGCCATGCGTTGCATTCTGCGACCGGTATCATCGTGCAGGACATCCCCGAACAATCCCTTTATCCTATGCCGCTTACAGCATGGGACAGAGATGAAGTATTTGTAGGGAGAATCAGGCGGGATGAAACTTTGGCTAACGGACTTACGTTCTGGATAGTGTCAGACAACCTTCGCAAGGGCGCGGCAACCAATGCCATCCAAATTGCTGAAGAGTGGATCAAAGGCAAATAATCACGTAATAAGGAGCTACGCATGAAGAACTACATAATCGGCGGCATCGTTGTTTTGATCGGGGCCATCATAATTTTCTCGCGGTCCAACACCGCGCCGGCTGCATCTGTTGAGGTAGGGAAAAAAGCTCCGGCGTTTTCATTGAAAGACGCCAACGGCAAAGAGCATACGCTGGATGGATTTCTGAAAAACAAATACACCGTCCTGATGTTTATCGCAACTCAGTGTCCTGTCTCGAATGCATATAACGCACGCATGGCAGAGCTCGACAAAGATTATTCGTCGAAGGAGATTGCATTTGTCGCCATCAACTCCAATAAACAGGAAGATGTTGAAGAGATCAAAGAGCACTCGGCCAAAGAAGGTTTCACTTTTCCCGTGCTGAAAGATTGGAACAACGTTGTTGCCGACGCCTATGGCGCGCAAGTCACGCCGGAAGTATTTGTACTGGATAGTAAAGGAGTGCTTCAATATCACGGACGGATTGACGACAACAAGAACGGCACCAACATAAAGACGAATGATTTGCGCGAAACACTGGATGCATTACTCGCCGGCAAGACAGTGCCCCGCACGGAAACAAAAGCATTCGGCTGTTCAATCAAACGCGTGAAGAAAGAAAGTTGATGACCGCCGTATTCCTCATCTTCGCACTGCTCGTTTCTTTTTCTCCCACACAGGCCCAGAAATCCTCTGAGCCTGTTGTGGTTTCTATCGACGAAAAAGGATTGGATACAGTCCGGGCAAAATCGTTGGGAAAGATTCTGGTTCTCAATCTCTGGGCAACATGGTGCAAACCATGCATCCAGGAATTTCCGGAACTCCTGAAACTGCAACGGGAGTATCGCAACAGGAACCTCGATGTGGTTTTTATTTCGATCGACGATGATCTGAAAGCAAAGCAGAAAGTTCTTGCCTTCCTCAAGAAGATGAAGGTTTCGGGAACCTTCTACATAAAACAAACAGAGGACGACGAGCTGTTCATCAACGCAGTGGAACCAAAATGGAGCGGAGCTCTGCCCACGACTCTCGTGTACGATACAAAGGGAAGATTGGTGGAAATGAACGTTGAACAGATGAATTTTTTTGAGCTGGAGAAGATTGTGAAGCCGCTTCTTGAGTATTGAAGCTGATTGAAACTCACCCGCCATTTTCCTATCATGGCTTCCACATTCACGCGATTCAATGTCCTCCGAAATTATTCCTCAACTTGTTGATGTCTGCCACCGCCTGTATGCCCGCGGCATGGTAACGGCGATGGACGGTAACGTCAGCGTTCGTCTCCTCTCAGGCAATATCCTCACAACCCGATCGGGCGTCAACAAGGGAATGGTGACGGCAAATGATTTTGTCGAACTCTCGCCCGACGGCAGACAAAGCTACAGCAGAGGAAAACCCTCCACAGAAGTCGGGATGCATCTCTACATTTATCAGCAGCGACCGGATGTTCACGCCGTTGTTCATGCACACCCGACCTACGCGACCGGGTTTGCAACAGCGCGCATTGCGCTGGATGGATGCGTATTTCCCGAAGTGATTGTCGGGATGGGAGCCATACCGCTTGCCGAATATGCAACGCCATCCACAACCGAAGTTGCCGAATCTCTTTCTCCCTATATAAAAAACAGTGATGCAATCCTCCTGACGAATCACGGCGCCGTAACGTATGGAGCGAATTTATACGATGCGTATTTTAAGATGGAAAAAGTTGAACATGCCGCGCATATATCGTTTGTCGCTAACATGCTGGGCGGTGCGCACTCTCTTAACCGGGAAGAACTCTCCAGGTTGCGCAACGTAAGCGTACAGAGTTACGGAAAGGATTTATCGAAGAAAATAGCCTGCGAAGTTTCCGACGACTCCGACGACGAGCTTTCAGACGCCGCTGTTCGGGAGTACATTCTTCAATCGCTCCAAAAACAAGGCCTCGCCTGATTCAATGAACACAAACAAACTTCGGGTCGGTGTTATCTTCGGCGGGCGTTCAGGCGAACACGAGGTGTCGCTCGCCTCTGCCACTTCCGTCATCCAGGCATTGGACAAAGAGAAGTACGAAGTAATTCCTATAGGCATTACACAGGAAGGACGATGGATCAGCTCCGCTCAATCGCTGCACCTGTTGAAATCCGGAAAAGGAATTGAAGCAGAGCCCGACCGCTTTCTTCTCCCCGATCCAAACAAACAGTTTCTTGCCTCGCTGAATGCAACAGCACATCATGAGTTGAAACTTGATGTCGTGTTTCCTGTTGTGCATGGCTCGTCTGGGGAAGATGGAACACTGCAAGGCCTGCTCGAACTTGCAAACATTCCGTATGTCGGCGCCGGAGTGCTTGCGTCATCCGTCGGAATGGACAAGATTGTGCAGAAACAATTACACAAGCAGGCGGGACTACCCGTCGTGAAGTATGCCTGGTTTCTTTCATCTGATTGCAAATCGGTTCCCAAAAAGGTTGTGTCATCGATTGAGAAGGCATTGAAGTATCCTGTTTTCGTGAAGCCCTCGAACGCCGGGTCAAGTGTCGGTATTTCCAAATCGCACAACAGGAAAGAATTGTTTGACGCTTTGGCTCGCGCGTCCGGTTTCGACCGAAAAATTATCGTTGAACAAGGGATCAAGAATGTCAGAGAAATTGAGGTAAGTGTTCTCGGCAACGACAAACCCGCGGCATCAATTCCCGGGGAGATTATTCCCTCGAATGAATTCTACGATTACGATGCAAAGTATGTGGATGGAAAGTCCGTTGCGGTTATACCTGCCAAGCTGCCGACGAATGTGGTGAAAAAGATTCAACATCTCGCCGTCAAAGCGTTCACTACGCTTGACGGCGCCGGAATGGCAAGAGTTGATTTTTTTGTAACGAAGAAGACAAACAAAATCTACTTGAACGAAATTAATACAATTCCCGGCTTTACATCCATCAGCATGTATCCGAAACTGTGGCAGGCTTCGGGAATTTCGTACTCTGAATTGCTTGACCGGCTGATTCAGCTCGCGCTCGAACGTCACGCCGAGAAGAACAACCTCCGCACTACATATCAACCAACGAAAGAATGGTACAAGGACTGACTCTTTCGCAGAACTCCGCGCTAAACAACTTCGATACCGTGTCTTAGCGACTTCGTGCCTGCACGCCGAAGTGCGCGTTACGGCACGCAGGCGTGGTTAGCTTTTTTCGCTGTTTGCAAAGCCCTCAAATTATCGGTAAATTGATCTCGGTATGAACAGCCTCTTCTATCGCAAAGACAAAAAAAGCTTCAATCTGAAAGACAAAGCGCTTAAGCTGCTCAGGAACAAACGCTTCATGTTCCGCTTTGTTGTCGGATCCGTTATCGTCCTGTATGTTCTGCTTGGCAGTCACGGAGTTGTGCAACGCATCCGGCTGCAACATCAAAAATCGGAGATGATCGCAAAGATCGAGGAAGCAGAGCTGGAGACCAAACGGTTGCAAGCCGAATCGAAAGCACTTGACGGCAATCCGCGGGCCATTGAGAAAGTTGCCCGCGAAAAACACGGGATGATCCGCGAGGGAGAAACCGTTTACAAGGTAAACCGGAAATAAACTCATGTAATGCTTAGTTCGATTTCGGATTTCGGATTGGAGATTGCGAATTGAAACCATTCCAATCCGCAATTGGCAATTCGCAATCCGAAATCAAAAAAGCATGGACCTCTTCGAAACCACACACCAAAAATCCTCACCATCACCCAACGCTCCTCTTGCCGAACGTGTTCGTCCCCATTCTCTTGAAGAGTTCGTGGGCCAGGAACACTTGCTCGGCGAAGGAAAGCCTCTGCGCGTTCTGATCGAGAGCGACAAGTTGCCATCAATGATTTTCTGGGGTCCTCCGGGCAGCGGGAAAACCACGCTTGCGCGGATTATTGCCGGACATACACAGGCGGATTTTTTTCAACTGAATGCCGTTTCATCCGGCGTCAAGGACGTTCGTGAGGTGCTCGACAAAGCGGCAAAAAGCAGAAAGCATTTCGGCAAGCGAACAATTCTTTTTATCGACGAGATCCACAGGTTCAACAAAGCACAACAGGATGCGTTGCTGCACAGCGTTGAGGATGGCGTGATAACGCTGATCGGAGCGACGACTGAAAACCCCTCGTTCGAAGTTATCTCTCCACTCCTCTCCCGGTCCCGTATTTACGTGCTCGAACCTCTCAACAATCAACATCTGAATTCAATCATCGACCATGCGTTAAAGACGGATGTACTGTTCAGCACGCAGGATATTACCGTCGAGGACAGAGATTACCTCATCCTTCTTTCCGGCGGGGACGCCCGCATGATGTTGAACGGGCTCGAAACTGCGATCAGCCTGACCAAGCCGGATTCGCAAAAGCGAAGAGTTGTATCAAAGAAACAGATTGAAGAAGCATTTCAGCGCAAGTACGTTAAGTATGATAAGGGTGGCGAAGAACATTACAACATCATCTCGGCGTTCATCAAGAGTGTTCGCGGCAGCGATCCCGACGCGGCAGTGTACTGGCTTGCACGGATGCTTGAAGGCGGTGAAGATCCAAAGTTCATCGCGCGGCGCATGATTATTCTCGCCTCTGAAGATATAGGAAATGCCGATCCGTACGCTCTCACGCTTGCAACGTCGTGCTTCACGGCAGTTGATTATATTGGAATGCCTGAAGCGAGCATTGTGCTTTCGCAGGCGGCAACCTATCTTGCATCGTGCCCGAAAAGCAACGCGTCGTACATGGCAATCAAAGAAGCAAATGAAGATGTCAGGACAAAGCCGGATGAATCTGTGCCGCTTCATCTCCGCAACGCTCCGACAAAACTGATGGAGAACCTCGGATACGGAACCGATTACCGGTACAGCCACGACTGCACGGCGAATTTTGTTGAGCAACAATTTCTTCCGGACGGGTTGCGGGATCGCGTGTACTACCGTCCGACGGAGAATGGCGGGGAAAAGAAAATCCGTGAGCGCTTGCTGGGATGGTGGAAGTCGAAAAAGCGTTAGTTTGAATTGCAAGAAAATTGATATCTAACAAACAAAAAATCCGGTTCGTAACAATCACCGCGCTCCTTGCTCTTATCTGCTTCACGGCAGATGCGCAACGACGTGACTTTCCTTCGCCGGTCGACATCAAACCGGATACAACCCGGCAACTCCCGCAGACAGCTCTTGCAGACACTGCCGATACTTCGCAGAGCAAAAGGGATTCCCTCAAGACTTCGTCGTCCGGCATTGACTCCGTTGTAGCATATGCTGCAACGGATTCCATCGTCTACTCTCTTTCGAGCAAGACAATGTTTCTGTATGGAAAATCTTCGATCAAGTATCGGGAGTTGGGGTTGAAGGCAGAGCAGATCGATATCAGCTGGAACACATCCATTCTGCATGCACAGGGAGTCGCCGACACATCCGATACATCCAAATCAGGATACCGCGGGTTACCGGATCTGATTGATGCAGGAGAAACATACACCGGCACGAAGATAGCCTATAATTTTAAAACCAAGAGAGGCAAGATTGATGTCGGTACGACTGAAATGGACCAGGGATATTATCGGGGCGAGAAAATAAAAAAAGTTTCGGAGGACGTGCTTTTTGTTGCCGATGGGCGCTACACGACATGCGACGCTCCGCACCCGCATTACTATTTTGCAAGCCCTGAAATGAAAGTCATACTGCAGGATAAGATCGTCGCCCGGCCAATCTATTTATATATCTCCGATGTACCAATCCTTGCGCTGCCCTTTGGAATTTTTCCGACCGAACGGGGACGGCGCTCCGGCATTATCGGTCCGGCGTACGGTGAAAGCAACCGCGGGCGGTATTTGCTGCATCTGGGTTACTACTGGGCAATAAGCGATTACATGGATATAAGTTTCCGCGGGGATGGTTATACAAAGGGCACGTGGGTTGTGTATTCGGATTTTCGTTACGCGTTGCGCTATAATTTTGGCGGCGGCATCAGCGCTTCCTTTGGAAAGAAAATCGATGGCGAACGCGGCGATCCGTCGTATCAGAACACGAAGGAGTTCAACATTCACTGGGGCCATGGTCAGGAGTTCGATCCCACGACACGGCTTGTCGTGGATTTTACTCTCTCGAGTTCATCATACTATCAGAATACAAGTTACTTGTTGAGTGACCTTCTGCGTCAGGAAATTTATTCGAATGCGACGCTGACAAAATTCTGGGAAGGCACGCCCAACAGTTTATCGCTTAATGTGAGCCGCAGGCAGAATCTGCGCCCCGGCCCGGGCACGCTTGAAATCAGCGACGCGTTGCCGAATCTCAGCTTCAACCGCGGTCAGAGTTTCCCCTTCCGGTTTGGAAAACGTTCCGGGGAAACGTCCGGTTCGCAGGCGTGGTATGAGCTTATCGGCTATACGTACAACGGCCAACTCCTCAACACGCGCAATCAGTATACCGCTGATTCGCTCCGCCCTGCGCGAGTGGATGAGCGACGCGGCGTGCAGCACAGTCTCGCTGTCAACGCTTCACCAAAAGTCGGATACTTCACTATTTCTCCTTTCTTTAATTACACGGAGAAGTGGTATGACAAAAGCACGCGCCGGACGTTGGCCCAAACCATCAGCGGACCCGACACGGCACGCGATACCGTGTATTCGTTCCTTGACGAGGATGTAAAACAATTCAAGGCGGTTCGTTATTATGATGTGGGAATTTCCGTCGGGACAAAATTTTTCGGCATGTTGCAGCCGAATATTCTGGGCATCAAAGGCATCCGGCATCAGGTAACGCCGACACTCAGCTACACATATCAACCGGACTTCTCAAAACCGTCGTTCGGATATTTCGGAACCTACATCGATCAATTCGGACAGACGCAGAAGTATGGCCTCTTCGACCGTGAGGTGTTCGGCGGCGCGCCCGCAGAAGAACGGCAGTCAATCGGGCTTCGCATCGGCAACGTGATCGAGATGAAAACCGGGACCACCGATTCGGCGGGACAGGACAACAAGTTCCAGTTGTTGAACTTCGACGTCTCGACCGGATACAATTTTGCCCGTGACAGTTTGAAGTTCGATGAAATCAGTCTCAGCTACCGGACGAACATCGGCACGTTATTGAACATCAGCGGCAGCAGCAGCTTCAACCTCTACAAATTTGAACCGGATCCGCGCCAGCCGCAATTCGGCAGACGCGTCAACAAGTTTCTGATCAATGAAACCGGACAGCTTGCCCAGCTCACGAGCTTCAGCCTCAGCCTCTCGACCTCTCTCAGCGGAGAGAAAAAGAAATCCTCGTCGGGGCCCATCCGCTCGGCAGCCGACTCACTGCGCGACCAAACTACAGCGCGTCAGTTGTACGATGATCCGTTGCCGGATTTCAGCATACCCTGGAAACTGGATCTCGCCTACAATTTCTCACAATCCCAGCAAGACCCGCGGGCAAAATTCCGGCAATCAAACATTTCCGGATCACTCAGTTTCAGTCTGACGGAGAATTGGAAAATCAGCGCAAGCACGAACTACGATCTAATCAATTCCGTCGTCGCCGCGCCGCAGGTAAGCGTGTACAGGGATTTGCATTGCTGGGAAATGAGCTTCAACTGGGTGCCGAGCGGGCCGTACAGCAACTACAGACTGGAAATAAAACTGAAAGCGCCGCAGTTACAAGACGTAAAGGTAACGAAGCAGGAGAGCGCGAGAGATATTTTCTAAGAAGGATTACGACGCTGGATTTGTCATAGCGTGTAAAACTAAAAGCCCCTCTCCTTTTAGGAGAGGGGTTGGGGTGAGGTCAATTAAAATTGATGAAATTGTTAGGCAGACTGTTTTCGTTCTTCGAACGTGTACAACGGATCTTTTCTCTTGAGGACGACATCCTTCGTGATGGTGCATGTTGCGACATGCTCACGGTCGGGAAGGTTGTACATAATATCCAGCATAACTTCTTCGATAATGGAGCGGAGAGCCCGTGCGCCGGTCCCGCGTTCCATCGCTTGCAGCACGATACCCTTGATCGCCGCGTCTTCAAAATGTAACTCCACGCCTTCCATCCTGAAGAGCTTTTTGTACTGTTTCAGGATTGCATTCTTCGGTTCCGTCAGAATATTTTTCAGCGCATCCTCACTCAGCGAGTGAAGGGCTGCAATCATAGGCAACCGCCCGATGAACTCCGGGATCAGTCCAAACTTCATCAGGTCTTCCGGCTGAACGAACTGCATCAGGTCGTCGCCCGCTACATCGTGCTTGCCTTTAATGTCTGCTCCAAAACCGATTGAGTTCTTGTTAATCCGGCGGGCGATGATTTTGTCGAGTCCCTCAAACGCACCACCGCAAATAAATAAAATATTTTTTGTGTTGATGTTAATGAGGCTTTGCTCGGGGTGTTTGCGTCCGCCTTTCGGGGGAACACCGGCAATAGTTCCTTCGAGAATCTTCAAAAGACCTTGCTGCACGCCTTCGCCCGAAACGTCGCGTGTAATCGAAGCGCTGTCGCTTTTGCGTGCAATCTTGTCTATCTCGTCGATATAGATAATGCCACGCTCAGCCTTTTCGACGTTGAATTCTGCATTTTGCAGCAGGTGAACAAGAATGGTTTCGACATCATCGCCCACGTAGCCGGCTTCCGTGAGTGTGGTGGCGTCCGCAATTGCAAAAGGCAGGTCGAGAATCTTCGCAAGCGTTCGCGCTAGCAGCGTCTTCCCTGTTCCGGTTGGCCCGATGAGCATGATGTTGGTTTTCTCAATCTCCACATCTTCAATATCGAACAGGCGTTCCTTCTCGTCGATGCGTTTGTAGTGGTTGTACACCGCAACGGCAAGCGCTTTCTTCGCCTGATCCTGACCTATAACATACTCATCCAACGCCTTCTTGATTTGGATTGGCGTCAGTCCCGCTTTTGCGCCCTTGCGTGCGGTGAATGCCGCGATATTATTTCGAATAATATCGACGGAACTGGACACGCAGATGTCGCAAATGTAAACATCCGGTCCGGCGATGATACTCTGCACTTCTTCAGGACTTCGCCCGCAGAAGGAGCAATGGATTTTCTCGTTCGTTCTCGTTCGCTGGTTCACTTCTTTTCTTTCTCTTTCTTAAAGTAGACAGTGTCGATCAGTCCGTACGCCTTTGCTTCTTCTGCTGCGTGGTACCGGTCGCGGTCTGTATCCCGTTCAATCGTGGCAAGAGGTTGTCCGGTGTGAAATGCGAGAATTTCGTTGAGACGTTTCTTAGTCTTGAGGATCTCTTCTGCCTGGATGCTGATATCCGACGCAGTGCCCTGCACGCCGCCCCACGGCTGGTGAATCATTATACGCGAATTCGGCAGCGAAGCACGCTTCCCTTTTGCTCCGCCTGTAAGCAATACGGCTCCCATGCTTGCCGCCATGCCGATGCAAATCGTTGCAACGTCAGGACGAATGTACTGCATGGTGTCGTAAATAGCGAGTCCCGCCGAGACGCTTCCGCCCGGGCTGTTGATGTAGAGGTTGATGTCTTTATCCGGGTCTTCCGATTCGAGAAACAGCAGTTGGGCAATCGACAGGCTCGCGACCGTATCATCAATCGGCGTTCCGATGAAGACGATCCGCTCTTTGAGGAGACGCGAGAAAATATCATACGCCCTCTCGCCGCGACCCGTCTGTTCAACAACCATCGGCACTAACTGATTTCTGGAACTCATTCTCTTTCCTTCCTTTTAGAGTTGTGAATCACGCTTGCGCGGCTTCATCAACATTTTTTTCTGTAATGGTGGCGTTGTCCAGCAAAAACTTCATCAGCTTTTTCGAGAGCAGGCGCTCGGTTGCCGCGTTCGAACTTTTGTAATAACGAAGCAACTCTTCCTTGGGAATGCCGATGCTCGCCGCTTCAGCAGTTGCCAGCTCATCAATCTCTTCGTCCGAAACTGTCAGGTTTTCCGCCTCAACAATCCGCTCACGCAGCAATGCCCACTTCGCCTGATAGGTCGCGTACTCCTTGTTCTCGCTTCTGAACTTCGTTTCGTCGAAACCCTTCGGCAAAGCCTTATCCCGTGAACGATTTTTTACGTCTTCCACAAATGAATCGAGATACAGATTCGTCAGCGAGTCTGGGACGGAAATATCATGTGCCTTCACTATCTCATCAACAATTTTGTCTTGCAGATGCCGCTCGGATTGCTGCGTCCAATAGCCGGCAAGGTCTTTGCGAAGATTCACAAGAAATTCGTCCTTCGACGCAACTTTCTCCTTGGTAATCTTCTTCACAAACTCGTCGTCGAATTCCGGCAACTCTACCCGTTCAATCTTCTTGACCGATATGGCGATATGATGCGGGTGGGAATGTTCGCCGTGCTGCTCTTCGAAGCGGACTTTATATTCTCCCCCGACTTCCGCTTTGGAAAGGACTTCTTTTATTTCCTTTGCAAGAGTTTCATCTGAAAGATAAAAATGAGCGTCCTTGGTTTTCTTTCCGACGAGCGGCATCCCGTCTTCGGCCAATTCCTGGATGTCGGCGGTGATAACATGATCGTCCGTTCCGCTTACAAGCGTAACGCCCAACAAATTTGCGTTGGCATGCCGAAGTCTGTCAATCTCCCCTGTAACTTCTTTTTCGTTTACGGTATGAAGCGGCTTCTCAATGTTCAGGCCCTTGTACTTTTTAAGTTCGATTGTCGGCTTGACTTCGTAATGGATTTTGAATTTAAAATGATCGCCTCGCTTGAAATCCATTTCGACCATCGATGGTTTTCCAATAGGTTCGATGTTCCGCTCCTGAATGATTGAACGAAACGACTCGTTCGCAATGTCATCCAGAGCATCCTGCTCGATTGCTTCACCATACATCTTCTTGATCATCGGCATAGGCACTTTGCCTTTGCGGAAGCCTTTGATCTCGACCTTGGGTGCATACTTCTTATATGCCTGCTCAAAGTGAGGCTGGAGATCTGTATTTGTTAGCATGAACTCGGCTTCGTGCTGCACGTCGGAGAGAGTATTGATCGTAACTTCCAAACTTTAAATCCTTTTTCTGTGATGAACAAAAGCGGATGATGTTCCTGTGGGCACGGAGGGACTTGAACCCCCAAGGGTCACCCCACTAGATCCTAAGTCTAGCGCGTCTGCCAATTTCGCCACGTGCCCTCTAAAACAGCACTTTTTCCGGAGCCGATTTCCACTTAAAATCCACGATCGATGGTAAGATTTTTACACGGCGTTAGTTAGTGTTATCGGCTTTGGTAGGACTATGGTAAGAAAAAGCGGCCTTATCTACAAGGTGATTTCATGTTTCGTACCTCTCACGCATTGACTCATA
>JBBRUI010000129.1:0-11723 GCA_038247945.1 Bacteroidota bacterium
AGTTTGGATTCCAATCCGCCATATGGTTCACCGCGAGACCGGAGATTCCGTATATCAGCGTCATCGCAACGACAATGTACCCGATATCCCGGTGCAGTATGTTATTCCACTTTCGCCACTTGAACGCCGGCATGATGTACCCAAAAATTATTTTGTGTGGAAAGGAGTAAACGCGAGAAAGCCGCAGAACATTCTGAAAATACTACGAACTCTGCGGCCTTCCGTTTCTTTTGTCACGTGTAGTTACTTGATAACCGCGCCTTCACCTTTGAGCATGACAATGGTCTTTGGGCCGGTTACAGTGGAAGCATCGAATGTTCGACCCTCTTCCTTCGCTTCATATTCTCCCTGCTTGATGAGATCTTCCTTGGAGACAGTTCGAACGGAAACAACTCCTTCGGCGAGAGCTGTTTTGCCTTTCGCCTCCATCGGGAAGACAATAACGCCGTCTTCTACTTTGAAACGGAGGGATTCGAATTCCTTGTCGCTTGCAACCTTGATCCAGCATCCGCGTTCCTGACAGACATCAACGACAGTTCCTTCGACGAGTACTTTCTTGCCGGCGAATTTTTTCGGATCGGCGAGGATATCCGAGATCTTGGTTTTTTCCTTCACCGTCAATTTCTTGCCGTAGTTCTTCGACGCGGCGAATGAAACTGTGAAGAGAAGAATACAGAGTGTTGAGAGGGTGAGAATTTTCATGTGCGTAATCCTTTCAGTCAAACAGAAACAAATAAAAAGCCGGCGCTGTTCTGCAGGCGGTGGCGGGTATTCAAACCCAAAAATATTTATGCCTCGGCAGTTTGTTTCTCTTTTGCCGCCGTTGTGCCAAAGACATAATCCCAGATCGGGGTGCTGACGCCGAACCGCGTGTGCGGATCCTGATAATGATGAAGCATATGGTATTGCTTCAGGAACAGCCACACGGGTGACTTCATCGCAAAGTGATGTGAAGCGTAATGCCACAAATCGTAAATCATATAACCGAGGATAAATCCGGCGAAGAACCCGGGCGTGTTCTGCGGGCCGAGTACGGCAACGAACAATGAATAGAACACGAGCGCCAGCGGAATACTAATTACCGGCGGCATAACCAAACGAAGTGAGTCGTTCGGATAATCATGATGAACGCCATGCATCATGAAGTGCAGGTACTTCCCCCACTCGCTGGTCGGTTCGTAGTGAAACACAAACCGATGGAGCAAGTATTCCGTCAACGACCAGAAGAACAATCCGGCAGCGAACAAGCCGATTATTGCGGCGCCCGATTGTGCCGGGTCGGTTGCTGCCCGATATAAGCAATACAACATGACCGGGATATAGATGATCAATGGTACGCTGGCGTGAACGTGCGAGAACAGCTCGAGAAAGTCGCTCTTGAAAAGCCGGGCAGACTCGTCTTTATTTGATACATAATTCTTTGTGGCCATGGTTACCTCACAGGAAAAAGCCAACGGAGATGGATATTCGAACAGTACGATTTCAAATTGAACTGTTTCAATTTAATCAAGAGCGGTCAAAAACTCAACACTTGTATTCCGTCCTGATTTCCGATATAGAGTCTCACGCAAAGACGCAAAGAACGCCAAGATGGAACGAACACCGAAACACTTCTGTCTGATGGAGCATTCACGAGACTGAATGCTCATGATCGAAAAAAACCTTTTTCAATCTTGCCTTTGCAGCTTCGCGGATTTGCGTGAAATTTCTATATCGGATTTAAGGTCCCGCCTGAAACTATCGCGGGTGGAAAGTCGTTCGGACATTGGGAATGAAGTTGACACATCTTCGACCCATAGGTGGATTCTGCGCTGAAGGTGCCTCAGCAATAATGTTGTTGGGTACCGCGTTTGCAGGAATTCCCGTTAGCACAACGCACACGATAGCGGGAGCAATCGTTGGTGTCGGTTCGACGCGCCGTCTTTCAGCAGTGCGGTGGGGAATTGCCGGTAGAATTGTTTGGGCATGGGTGCTTACAATTCCAGCCTCAGCAATCGTTGCTGTTCTCACGTATTATATCGTTGAAGGCTTGCGCAGCCTGATGTGAGCTGTAACTTTTCAGGAAATTGGACTTGAACCCATTTCCTGAAATGCATATTATGACATGACGGAAGAAATCAATTCCGCGATAGCTCAATGGTAGAGCATGCGGCTGTTAACCGCAGGGTTGCAGGTTCGAGTCCTGCTCGCGGAGCCCAAAGCACTGAGGAATAGCCCCTCAGTGCTTTTTTGTTTTTGGAAGTAGCACCCCCCTAATAGTCTCGTTCGAAAACGAAATGTCTATCATGCAATTGGGTTCCAACCAGTCATTGTCTAAACCATGACTGGTGCTCGCTTACCTATACATGAAGCCCGGCTAACTCGCCGGGCTGTTTCGTTGAACGGCGTTTCATGACGAACCAGTGCTCGAACACAGTAAGGTGGCTCCCTGCAAACATTGAATCAAAAATAAAATCAATCTGTGATCCGACTACTAGCGAAGCGATTTGAACGTTCATGTATTGTGGTGCAGGCAATCTCGCGAATGGCGCTTATATTTACCGCTTGCTGGCAGGACCATTCGTCTAAACTCGCAGGATGTTAATCCTGACGTAAGTGTTGTGCATTTGGCATTCGCAACCCTTTGTCATCCTTACACGACCTGTTCACAGAAAACCATATTGCGAGTTCGTGATAATGTTTTTTTGATTGCATCTTTCATTGACAGTTGCTACAATCTTGTAGTCTTACCTTTACCCGCCGACCGGCGTGTGCGTTCATTCTCAAGAATCACAGTGTGCAATTGCCTGGCTCATGGCATATCGTCGCCGTTTCCGCTCGCCATTAGCTGAGATCACTTCACATTGGTACATCCATTTGAACAGGTCATTCGCCAAACGGAGGCGTAGCCATTTCTTTCACGCATCTTACACAATACCGGAGACCACAAATGTTACGAGCATACCTTTGCATAACTTTCGTCATCGCCGCAATTATTGTATCGCCGCTGTCTTCACAAGAACTGGACAAAGGTTACGTCGCTGCCTTTGGCTGGGGAACTGCTGCCGTCTCACAGGAAAAGGCTCCAGCTCTCGCGCAGTACGAACAAGGTCTTTTCCACTTCCAGGGCGGCAAGTTTCTCATCACCGCTGGCGAGAACCAGGATCTGCATTGCAGATTCCTTCTTAAGGGTGGAAAGACCTACAGCCATCACCTCACTGCGCTGAAAAAATCGACCGGAAAGAAAGTGGCAACCCTGAAGGATGAATACCTCCGAACGAAGTTCTATGTCTCGCACGATGAGCCCGGGAGCCAGTTGTTCACCGAATGGCCAGCGAGCATAAACAGCCTCCCGAAATGGAAAGAAATTGCAACGAATGAGATAGCATACGCGCCCGCTGCTGACTGGGTTTCGAGCCGCCTCTCGATGATGGAGCTACAGTCTGAGTTGTCCTCGCTCATTTCATGGATGAAAAAGGCGCGGCCCGGCTGGAAGCTGTACATCGTGCACGTTGCAGGTTACAGGCGCGAGGCACCCGAGTTGAAATACTGGGACAAGTCCCTGCTCAAATGGATGATCCCGCTCGAGTATGTCGATACCGAACCGCTTGCAGTTGCTACGGTAGAGGTCGAGAAATCTACGAACCCGATGCTCGCCTGGAGCTACACAATAGAAAAGATGCCGACCGAGCAGAAGGGCGTCAAAGATGGCATCATGAACATCATGAAGGATGGCAGCAAATTGTCAACATTCAAGTTCGGAATCGAATACAAATATCAGAACAAGGTCACTAAGCTCCACAACTTCTACGTGCACTATGAATACGAGGACGGGGGCGTGATTGGCGGGTTCTACGCGAACGAGGTTCCATCAATCGAGGCCGGCATTCAGAACACGTTTTACGAGGCAATTGGAAGAGCACTCCCCGAAGGGAAGCTGAAGTGAGGCGGAAGAGAGATCAGAGATTTGGTTTAGCTCGCCGCGGCGATTGGCGATTTTGGATTAGAGATTCGTACCTGCTGAAAACGCGCCCAGCCAACTTGACTGGGCGTATCGCTTAGCAATCCAACACCACTAATTCCACGGCTCCATAAATCTTTGTCGTGGAACTCCGCACGAAATGTCTTCAAACAACGAAGGATCGCAAACGAAAATATGTGTCGTCGAATATCCATACACAATCGACCAATGTGAACCGTCGCCAGTTGATATCAACAACGGACCAATGAGGCAGGCGTCTTACCGTTGAATCTCTTTTCGTTTCCACTGAGTCTATTGTTCAGAATGTGATAGCCTTCTCACAAGTATACCCAAGGTGAATTCGATATTCAACATCAATCCGAGCATAGTGATCTGTCATCAATCGGAGTGGCCGCTCATTACCCGCTCTGCAATGAATCGCTTTGCTTGGTCGTAGCGATGTCCTTCGGCTACTCCAGCTATTGCCCTCTGAAAAGGCCAACGCCCCGATTGGAGTCGATGCTATGGCAATGCCTTTGCCACCACTCTGAACCCAATATCCTGCGTACTATGTTCGGGCTGAAAGCTATCGCGATACGGAATGTACATATACGAGATTGCCGCACTGTACCACGAGCCGCCGCGTGCTGTTCGCAAGCCGGTTGCGTTGTCGTGGTTTCGGTCATCGTCAACGTACGGATGCTCTCTGTTGAATGGCCGGTCGGTAGATTGCGTCCACTCAACAACGTTGCCTGTCATGTGGTAAAGACCGTAGCGGTTCGGCTGATACACCGCGCGGGTTGCTTCGATTCCGAAAACAGGAACAGGGGCATCGGGATTTTTCTTCCAGTTGTAGAACTTCACCTCTGCATCGCTGATAAACATGCTCAACGCATAATCAAAATTGTCGGGACCGCGTGCAGCTTTCTCCCACTCTGCATCAGTTGGAAGTGAGAACTGCCACTTGCGGTCAGCGTACTTCCCCGACATCCACCTACAAAATGCATTTGCTTCAAACCATGTTACTAACGCAACGGGCTGGTCGGGCTGACCGAAGCGGGTGTAATCAGTATCCGTTGGCCTAAGCAATGCCGTTACATGGGATTTGATGGCTGACTTCCAATGTCGCCCTTGCTCTGTCCAATGTGCCGCATCGTTGTAGCCATCGGAGGCGTTGAGAAATTCTCTAAACTCTGCGTTGGTGACTTCGAATGGAGCAACGAAATATCCGGTGAGCCAAATGTAATGCGGCTCGCGTGGATTCTGTCTATCTCCCAACAAAAAATTTCCACTTGGAATGTAGACAAACTCTGCAAGGCTGTTCACCAATCGGGGCGGAAATGCTTTCTCTGCGAGACCATAGGCCGGCATCGGACGAATGGTGACGAGAAACGAACCGTCTTTATCCGGTCCGCACCGATAGCCGGTGAGCGGAACGGGCATGAATGTCGTACGACTGCCATCGTCGCTGCGGAGAAAGTAATTTCCCGGCTTCAGCCAAATGCTCTTTCCGCTAAATTCCGGAATTCGAGATGTATCGTAAAGATTCTTTCCCGCTTTATACAGGGTGAGGGTTGAGTTGGCGAGATTCGCAATGACAAGTTCCGTTTCGCCTTGTTCATAGCGCAGTTGTTCGTTGCGGTCGTCTTGCGAAAACAGCCAGTAGCCAACAGAAACGATAGCGAGGAAAAAAATCGCAGAGCCGGCAAGAAGGTATCGTTTCATTGTTGATTGATGTTAGATGTCCTGCCGCTTCATCATTCTGTTTGAGATGAGAAGTGGAACGGTCGTCCAAGCCAGCAATCCGGCGATGAGCAATAGCAGACTTGCTGTTTGTCCGCCAAGGAATCGCAGCATCGCCGCACCCGCCGCGCCAAAGATGGTGACGTTGTCCAGAATAATCAGTGTCGCGACCCGTACCATGTCCACAGGATTTCCGAAGAGGGAAAGAAACAAGAACATGTTGGCGGATTGGCCTTTGAGGAATAACACTCCGCCGAGCGCAAGCAAGTCATAGAAGAGGACGAAGAAGAACCAGAGGAACAAGGCAATACCGAATGCTTTTGATTTGCGCCTGCTGATTGTTGATGCGAGAACCGCAATGCTGAGGAAGACAAACGAGAGCGCAAGTGAAAGAACGACAAACAGAAGATAGCGTGACAACCCTTCGGCGCCATTCTGTGTTGCGATAATTCCGCCCGCAAGTGTAAAGCCGATAAGCGTTGAGAGTGCGATAGAGAAGAACACGCCGAGCAGTTTGCCTACCATGACTTCACTCCGCGACAACGGCTGCGAGAAGAGAAGCTCGGTCGATCCTTTATCTCCGGTGAAGCTCAGCGTTCCCATCGTGAGCGCAACGAGCGGAACAATGTAGAGAACAAGATTCAAAAGGCTCGCGGATGTGCGTGTGAAGCTTTGCATTCCCGAAAAGCCTTCCGTCATGATGCCGAAGTACGAGATGCTTACGACTAATGCGCCGAACACAACCGCGAAAATAATCGTCCACTTGTTGCGGATGTTGATGACAAGCTCTTGTCGTGCGATGTCGTACATTGCTTTGAAGTCCATGGTTGTCTTACTCCTTCTTTGGCTGTCATTGCGAGTTTTTTTACCACGCCAACAGCGGGCGTGGATATTTGAGCAAATGACGTATGCTTCTTATTGTCATTCTGAACGGAGTGAAGAATCCAGAACAAAGCGGCTTACGAGTACGAACAGGATTCTGGATTCTTCGCCCCGCCAAAGAAGGCGGGACTCAGAATGACAGATTCAAGAGCACGTCATTAGCAGACGCTTTTTGTCGAAGCAATCTCATCCTGCAATTGTGGGATTTCTTCGGCAAACAACGCCTCGCAACGACAGGTTAGTTCTTTTCGCCTGCACAACAACTCATTCCGCATCCTGAAGCTTCACTCAACGACTTGCTCGAGGGATGCTGTTTCTGAAACTCCCTCGCCCTCATCGAATCCGAGAACGCAACTTTGCCCGAACCCATCGGTGTTTCAATATCGGTATCAACAATAACTGCCCGCTCGTATGGGATCCATTGTTTGGTCTCATACTCTTTGAGAAATGTTGCGGCAATCTTTACGTCGTGATGATTTGTTTTCCATTTCAGCAGGCAACCAATATCATCGAACTTAAACACCTCGCCCGCATCGTTGATAACTTCTGATGCAAATCGTTCATCCGAAACAGCCATGCGGCATTGCGCGCAATTGTCTTCCGGAAATATATCAATTGGTTTCAACTCCGTCGAGCCACATCCAACACACAAAATTGAAATGACAACCCAATGACCAATGACCTTCGCTATGCTTCATCCTGTTCTCCTCCTACATAATGTAAATACATGTCTTCGATTGTCCTGCTTGCCAGATAATTCTTGCGCAGTGTATCGATGGATTCTTCTGCAGCGAGTTTTCCACCAACGAAAATGCCCACGCGGTCGGCAAGCTGCTCTGCTTCCTGCAGAAGGTGAGTTGAGAATATGATGGTCTTCCCATTCTCCTTTTGATTCAGAATGAACTCGCGAAAACGTTTCACACCCTGCGGATCCAGGTTTGCAGTCGGTTCATCGAGAAGAAGTATCGGCGCATCGGGTAAGGAAATGACTGCGAGTCCGAGTCGTTGAATCATGCCGCCGGAAAACTCACTCACGAACTTGTCGGCAAAACCGTTGAAGCGGGCTCTTTCGAGCGCTTCATCTGCGCGTTCAAGCGGCAACTTCCGCATGCGACAATAGAAGCGCATCACCTCACGTGCCGACTGATTCTCGGGGAAAACAACGCGCTGGGGCAAGTAGCTTGTGAATCGTCTCGTCTCTTTTGGATACTTCTGCACGTCAAGAGTATTGATGAGGATGCGTCCCGATGTCGGCACATTCAATCCCACAATGGACTTCATTGTTGTGGTCTTGCCGCTGCCGTTGGGCCCGAGGAACGCGAACACTTCGCCTTGCTTCACCGTAAACGTCACTTCATTGACAGCAGTGAATTTGCCGTACTGTTTTGTAAGACGCTCCACTTGAATCATGTAACTCTCCTTACGGGTCTACGGACATGTAGGGTCGTCGACCGTGACAATCGGTGGTAAAGAATTCCAATCACAATCAAACCAATAAATGGAAATGCAATCCAAGCGTGGGCGGGTTGCACTCCGGCAACCGTTGACCCAACCTGTTGCGATTGCCTGCTTGTGTTGAGACGAATCATCATCTGTACGGCGGGCATCGTGCCGACATTCGCCGGCTGCATCAGCGGGAATTCGTCTGCCTCTTCATTGATGTTGATGATGGGAAAAGCCTTCGCGGCAACCGCCAGCGCTTGTGAGGCGGGGCTGTACAAGTACAGTCGAACGTTTGCGTTCTGGCCTTCGAGATATTGAAACACATTCTGAATCTTCATCGGAATATCCCCAACGCCATCACCATCCAGGTCGTAGCCGTCGTATGAACTCCAGTAGTTGCCGCGGCCATTCACGCCCCAGTGCGACTCGGTTCGCTTGCCGACAATTGTGAGCGGATTCAGGTTATCGACAAAGTTGTTCTCTGCAAACGTATTGTGAATGGAATTCTGATACATCTGAAGGGCAACATCATTCTGTGCAACAACATTATGCCGAAACGTGTTGTCGGTTGAGGCTTCGAAGAACATCCCAATAACATTGTCGGTGATGACGTTCGAGTCGGCAATCAGTCCGTGGCAATCCTGAAACAGAATGCCGAACGACGAGAAGCCGCGGTTACGGCTGAAGACGTTATGCCGCATGACGATCCCCCGCGAATACATGATGGCAGCGCCTGCAACATTGTTGTAGAATGAATTATTGAGGAACGTGTTCGAGTCAGCGTACATGTAATGCACACCGTAGCGGACGTTGAACGCTTGATTGTTCTCAATCCACGAATGACTTGCGTTCTGAATGTAGAATCCGTCACGGACGTCTGTGATGATGTTGCCGAGAAACCGATTGTGCTGAGAATTCCAGATGTGAATGCCGCTGCCTCGTTCGCCAAACTCAAGCCGACGCCTTCCGACAATGTGATTGTTGAGAACGAGATTGTGCTCGGCGCGGAACAAATAAATTCCAAACAAAACATCTCGCAGGTCATTCCCTTCAACACGATTGTAATTCGATTTTAGGAGGATGCCCGCGTCTTCATCCACCAACATCGAACCGGAATGCTCGATGACGAATCCCTTCACGACGCAAGAATCCGCGGTGATAGTGATGACGCTGCCTTTATCGGTGCCCCGCAGAATCGGGTTGTCAATTCCAATGAGCGTGAGACGTTTGTTGATGAAAATATTGCCGGTGTACACTCCTGATGGAACGGCAATCGTGTCGCCCGGCAGTGCAGAATCAATGGCGGATTGGAGATTGTTGAATACTGATTTGGGATTGCGGATTGACTCCGCAAGTGAGATTGACACCCCCGACTGCAAAAGGAGGAGGATCGAGAGAACAGCAATCCCCACCCGCCCTCGCAGGATAAGAATTCTATGTAGCCGCAATCCGTCATCCGCAATCATAGCGTTACACTTTCTTTTCCTTCAACCACGCCTTCCTCGAAAACCAAATCGCCGCAAGAAGAAGCAACGGGAACACTGCCATGAAGTACGAGCCGGCACCGGGATAATTGTACACTTCAAAATTCGCCATTGTCTTATGCCCAAACAGGGGCGGTGTGAACGGCGGTACTTTTATAGCCGCAGTCGGGTCAAGCTCGTGTCCATACAGGTAGAGCTTGTGATAGAATGTCCAGAGCGAAAAAAGTCCGAAGTAGGTGAAGAGCACAAACAAGTCAACGAGCTTTGACATTTTTCCAAGCACGATAACACGCAACGCGAGCAGCATCACGCCGCCGACAACGAACGGAATCCATTTGAATTCCGTGAAATCATCTTCCTGCAACGCACGCATACCGATGTAGTGGTTGAGTGAGTTGATTTCTTTCAGGTCGTCGCGGTCCTGTGTTTTCCCGCCTTCAAGTTTGGACGAATAGATATTCAGCTCGAGTCCGTCGGGAAACTGGTTGGAATACAACGTCATGTTCCAGAGCGGGAGGAAAAACGTTGGCAACAACATCAAGGCACCGACGAGAACCATCACACGGCTCCGCATGTCAATCGGTGTTTCAAAAAATGAGGTTGCCTTCTTGAGTAGGTTTTGCATTTTAATTTTTCCTTTCGTACCACACACTCGCTAAATAATTGTAGGGACGTTCGATTGTCCGAAGGACTCCTTCGGAGAACGTCCCTACCGAGCAGCCTGGGCTCTTTATTTTGCCACAAGGCTTTTTGCCGAACTTGTTGTTTTGGTAGATGAAACGCCGCCGCTTCCTTTCACTAACAAATATCCCTGCATTTCCTGATGCAGCGCAGAGCAGAAGTTTGTGCAGTAAAACGGAAACACACCTTGTTTGTCGGCGGTGAACTCAATTGTTTTTGTTTCGCCCGGGTCGATAACAACGTTGATATTGTATTCAGCCAGCCCGATGCCGTGCAGCTCATCTGTTGTTTGCTCGATATTGGTGATGTAGATGGTTACTTTGTCGCCCTTGTTCACTTCAATGCTGGATGGCTCGAAACTTGAGCGGACGGCAATCATAGAGACTTCCACATTCTTCCCGTTACGCACAATCTTCGCATCCTTCACATCCCAAATTGCCTTCGGATGTTTGTTCTCTTCCTTCGAGTAGACTTCAATCGGTTTCAGCTTGTCCGCCTTAATCATCTGCGCATAATGTGGCTCAGGTTCAGTAAACGCGTCGTAGAGCAATCCCATCTTCTCGCCGCTGATATCAATAAGCTGTGATGCTTCCGGTTGCGACGGCCCGACGCTCAAATGCCTGCCGTGCGAAAGCTTGTTCAACGCGATAAGATACTCGCCCGTCGGATGTTTCGTGTCGCCTTCTGACGCCGAGAGATGGCCGATGTTATATGCGACAGGAATCTTGTCGACAACTTCCCATGTGCCGAGCTTCCATTTGGCGATGGCGCTTTCAACAAACAACGATGTGTAGGCAAATCCTTTATCATCAAACTGCGTATGCAGCGGCCCGAGTCCGACGTTCACTTCGGCATCTTTGATTGCATCGTAGTTGAGAACCGGAATGCCATCTTCGTTGCCTGTGAAATCTCTTTTCTGAATTGCCGTCAAGATTTTTTCGATGTTGAACACCGTCGTGATGCTTTGCAACTTGCCGCTTGCAACGATGTACTTCCCATCAGGACTCACGTCCACGCCGTGCGGTGATTTCGCTGCAGGGAGAAGATACGCAACTCCTTCCACATCCTTCGGGTCGATAACTTTCACGCCACCAATCATCTTGAACTTGCCGTCTTTAATTGCCTTCTCCGCCGCCGGCCAGTTGATAGCAGCAACATAGTCACGGTCTTTTTGTGTTGATGTCACTTCAAGCTTGCCTGTTGCGCGTTCGCTGTTGTAACACGTCCAGAATCCCCAATCCTTGCTTGGACCTTTTCCTGCATCGCCGAGGTCGTAATCGAATGGCGGCATCAACACTTGCCAGCCCATCGACATTTCGCCGGACTTCGGGTCAACCGCAATTCCGGCAACGATGCCTTTGTATTTTGTTGCGTAGTCTTCGATCTTCTCGAACGTTCCTTTCGGTAGAGGGATGGAGAACCGTGAGCCGGCAAGAATGTACTCAGTATTTTCTGTGCAGAAGGATGAACAATGATTCCCTGAAATATTCGGAAGCGGTCCGAGAATTTGCTTTGTCTTGAAGTCGCGTAAATCTATACGCGCCATTCGG
>JBBRUI010000130.1:0-11682 GCA_038247945.1 Bacteroidota bacterium
ATATGATTATGTTGATAATAAGGGCAAGGTATGGAAATGTCCTATTAAAGGTTGGCGTATGAAATATGAAAAACTTAAAAAACTTGAAAATGATAATCGTTTATATTATGATGGAAATTCCTTAAATGAAAAAGCATATTGGAATGAAAGGGAAAATGAAGGTAAATTAGCTAATAACCTTTGGAATGATATTTCAAATCTTCAAGGCAATAATGAGGAGATTCAAGATTACTCCACCCAAAAACCAGAAGCCCTTTTAGAACGCATTATAAATGCTAGTAGCGATGAATTCAGAGATGAAAATAAAAAAGAGCGAATGATTGTAGCAGATTTCTTCGGAGGCAGCGGTGTAACAGCAAAAGTGGCGAACGATCATAAGAGAAATTTCATCCACGTTGATGTCGGCATTAACAGCATCCAAACCACTCGCGATCGGTTAGTTGCTGCCAATGCTGAGTTTGATGTTTTAGATATTCGCGATGGAGTGAACCTGTTTCGTAATCCGGTACAAACGATGGAGAAGCTTGCCGAGCTCATTCCCGGTTTGCAGCGTGGCGTTCAAGGGTTGTCGGAGTTTTGGTTTGGCGCGATTCAACAAACGGATGTCGGGTTGGTTCCGGTGTATCTTCCCAATTTGCTCAACCACAAAGAGAAAGTGCTCGACATACCAACCATCAATACAATCGTCAACCAGGAACTGCCGGAACTTGAGAATGTAAAAAAGGTGGTCGTGTACTACATCGACCTATCAAACGAAGAAGAGCTACGCAAATTCATCAAAGAAAATAACCAGACCCAAACTGAAATTGAATTGCGCGACCTGAAGCAGATTTTGGATGAAACGGTAATAACAGATATTGTTCAATACAAGCTGGAAAAACCGAGCAACGAATTCGAGATTGCGATAACGCAGTTCGTCAGCGACAGATTGCGGCAAAAGATAGACGAGTACAATCAAAAGAAATCTCTTCAGCGAAACGGCGAACTGCCATTGGAAAATGGAGAAGAGAATGGCAACGGAAACGGCAATGGGAATGGCAATGGAAGTTCGGGTGAGGAACAGAAGAAAGCAAAGACGCCGTTTACGCCAATCGAAATCAGTGACGAAGGATTAGAACTCATTGAGTTTATCAGTCTGGATTGTACAAACACGGAAGGCGTTTGGAAGAGCGACAAAGAAATCAAAATCGATAAGCTCGGCTACATTATTGAAGACGGCAAAAAGACGAAGACGTTATGGGATGCGAAAATCCGCTCAACCAAAAAACCTCTGCGGATGAAGGTAAGAAATATTGCTGGTGATGAAGTCGGAGTTAAAATTGAATGATCCTTCATGGGCAAAGCCTCGCCTGTTAAACCAAAACCCCTCACCTTCCCCGCGACCAAAACCACCGGCAACGTGAGCGCGTTACTGCTGAAGCCGCGCAAGGCATCGTGCCTTCTTCTTTTCGCGCATGGCGCGGGAGTGGATATGAAGCACCGGTTCATGGAGAGCATGTCGCAGCAGCTTGCCTCGCTCGGTATTGCAACGCTGCGCTACCAGTTCCCGTATGCGGAGCGGCAATCGGGAAGGCCGGATCCAAAGCCAATACTGCTCGCGACTGTCCGCTCGGCTGTTGCGTTCGCGAACGATATTGGTGGCGGACTTCCGTTGCTCGCCGGCGGCAAGTCCATGGGCGGACGGATGACTTCGCTTGCGGCATCAGAGGAACCGCTGCCGGGCGTGCGCGGCATTGTCTTCTTCGGTTTCCCGCTTCATCCCGCGGGTGAGCCATCGGTGGAAAGAGCGGAACATCTTTCCCGCGTGAAGGTTCCGATGCTTTTCCTTCAGGGTACACGCGACGCTCTCGCCGACCTGTCTCTTCTTTCTCCTGTCTGTAAAAAACTGGGCAAGCGCGCAACGATGCATATCGTTGGCGATGCAGACCATTCCTTCCACGTTCCGAAACGTTCCGGGAAAACTGACGAGGAAGTCCTCGCAGAACTCGCGCGGAAGGTTGGTGAATGGTCAAAGCTGATAAGTGCCTCGTAACAACAACTTCGAGACCCATCTACGACTCAACGATTGATCATTCTCCGAATCTTTGAAGAATCGTCTCCAACGATAATTCTATCTTCGTTAATGCTTCATGTCATTCCCGCATGCCGTGAGCGGGAATCCAGTCATGTGGTTTCCCATCTGGATTCCCGATAAGAGCATTCGGGAATGACAAGTTGCTTCGGGATTCTCGTACCAAGAGAATGCTGCAACCCCTTTGCCTCTCTCATCAAATCTTACTATATAAAAAAGGGAATTGCTTTTGCGCTAAGAGCAAATGAGCCCCCGTTCAAAATATTTTTTCCGGGCCGATGAACAAGATTATCTTTTCAATTCTCATTCTTGCTGTTTCGTATTCGGGCTTTTCCCAAATATCACTCGTCGACGATCTCCATCGAAATATTACTCTTCCATCTCCCGCAAAACGAATTGTCTCGCTCGCGCCCAGCATCTCGGAAACACTCTTCGCTATAGGCGCAGGGAATGCCGTGGTCGGAGTAACGGATTATTGCAACTATCCGTCGGAGGCAAAACAGAAACAACGTGTCGGTGGCGTTGTGAATCCGAACATTGAAACAATCATCAGCCTGAAACCGGACTTGATTGCGCTGAGCATGGAAGGAAACGTGCGGGAGGATTTCAAGAAACTTACAAGCTTCGGCATTCCTGTCTTTGTTACAAACCCCAGAAACCTCTCCGGAATTTATACATCGATTGAACAACTGGGCACATTGACGGGAAGAAGAGAAACCGCCGGGCGGCTGGTAGAGTCCTTGCGATCTCGTGCCGACTCGATCCGGGCAATCATTGTGAAGGGAAAAAAACAAACGGTCATGGTGTTCGTTTCTCTTCAGCCGATTATTGTTGTCGGACAGAATACTTTTTTTGCCGAGATGATCGAACTCGCCGGGGGAATGAATGCAGCGAAGAAAAGCGCGTCCACCTATCCAACGTACAGCCGTGAAGCCGTCTTGAAGAGCAACCCCGATGTTCTTATCTTTATGTCGGATGTGCTGGCAAATCCCGCCGATCTTGTAACGCTCTTTCCTGAATGGACAAAACTAAAAGCTTACCGGCAGAAAAAGATTTTCAGGATTGATGCAGATATTGTCTCGCGGCCGGGGCCGCGGGCGGTCAACGGACTTGAAGCACTCCACAATCTTCTCACACATTGAACTGCAAGGGTACAAATGGCAAAGCAACAGAAAACTAAATCGGCCGCGGCTCCCACGAAACGCAAAGCATTTATAGCCGTAGCGGGAAATATTGGCGCGGGCAAATCATCGCTTACACAACTGCTCAGCCTCCGTTTCGGATGGAAGCCGTTCTACGAATCCGTTGAAGACAATCCGTACCTCAATGATTTTTATGCGGATATGAAGCGATGGTCGTTCAACCTGCAGGTGTATTTTCTCTCCAACCGTTTCCGCAGCCACAAGGCTATCACGGAAGGGCCGGAGTCTGTCATCCTCGACCGGATTATTTATGAAGACGCAGAGATTTTCGCCAGGAACTTATTTGAGATCGGGAAGATGGAAGAGCGGGATTACAACAACTACGTCGCGCTCTACGAAGTGATGACGGAATATCTCCGTGCACCGGATTTGCTGATTTACCTGCGGGCAAGCACCGATACTCTCGTGAAGCAAATTGCGTTACGTGGCCGCGGATTCGAGCAGACTATTAAGAGAGAGTATCTGGATCAGCTCAACAAGCATTACGAATCATGGATCGGTCGGTACAAAAAAGGCCCGCTGCTCGTTATCGAATCCGACGAAATTGATTTTGTGAACAAGATGGAAGATTTGGAAAAAGTTGTGGGTATGATTGGGAAGAAGGTGAAGTAATTCAGTCTGTTAGTCCTTTCAGTCTTTTTAGTCCTCTTGCTTAATGCACATTTTACTAAATAGACAATACAGACTAAACGACTTCTTTGATTCCCTTTTGCGCCAATTCATCCGCACGCTCGTTCAACGCAACGCCCGCGTGCCCTTCGACCTTGTGAAACTTCACGTCGAGCACATTTAACAACTCAAGCAGCCGCATCCACAAATCTTTGTTCTCCACTGGCTGCTTCTTTGCATTTTTCCAGCCGTTCCGTTCCCATCGCACGTACCACTGTTGATGCATACAGTTCACCAAATACGCGCTGTCCGAATAAATCTCAATCGGTTTCTCCTTCGACTTGATTTCCTCGAGTGCCTTGATGCAAGCGGTAAGTTCCATCCGTTGGTTCGAGGTGTTCCGTTCGCCTCCCCATAGTTCTTTCAGGTGTCTCTTATACTTCATCAGGACGCCCCAGCCGCCAACATTTGTCTTCGATTGGTTCCCCGAACACGCTCCATCGCAGTAGATGATGATGGGCTCATGGTTTTCTGATTTCATCCCAATGCCTGGACGAAATCATTCTTCAAATCTTCAATCCCTTCAACACCGACCGAGATGCGGATCATTCCAGGCGTTACGCCGTGACTCTTCAACTCCGTCTTCGTCATATTAATATGGGATGAGTACACGGGAATGCAGACAAGCGACTCAACTCCACCCAACGACATTGCATTGATCGCAACCTTCAGCCGGTCACACACACGCACCGCAGCCTTGACTCCGTCTTTCACCTCGATCGTCACCATGCCGCCATATCCCTCCATCTGCCGCTTCGCAATTTTGTGCTGCGGATGCGAGAGAAGTCCCGGATACAACACACGGTTTATTTTCGGATGCTTTTCGAGAAAGCGGGCAAGCGCCATTGCATTCTCGTTCTGCCGCTGCACACGAAGCTCGAATGTTTTCAAGCTGCGATACAACAGGTACGACATGAACGGGTCGGCACTGCCGCCGTAATACTTCATCTGCGTGTGTGCTCCTTTGACAAATTCTCTTGTCCCGGCAACAACGCCGCCAAGAAGATCGCTGTGCCCGCCGAGATATTTCGTGGCGCTCTCGACAATCACATCGATCCCGAACGCAAACGGATTTTGATTGAGGCACGATGCAAACGTATTGTCGATCATCGTAATAATTTTGTTAGATGATGTTCGCTGCGCTCGCCTTGTTGCCGCAACAACTGCCTTGATATCAACGATCGCCAGCGTTGGATTGGTTGGAGTTTCAAAATAGATGAGCTTCGTTTTTGTTGTCGCCAATTCCACCAAAGATTCCGGCCGCTGCGGATCCAGGTACTTCACATGCACATTGTGCCGCGGAAGAATGTCGCGGAAGAAACGATACGTCCCGCCATATAATCCCGGCGTACTGATGATTTCGTCGCCGGACTGAATCACGGAAAGAATTGCCGATGTAATTGCAGCCATGCCCGATCCAAACAGCAATGCCTTCTCCGCGTTCATCATCAATGCAAGCCGCTCTTCGACTTCCGATGTTGTCGGATTATGGTAACGGGTGTACACAAGTACATTCGGATCGCCCTGTCCATAACGCACCGCGTCGTTCGAATTCTCGAACCGGTATGTGCTGGTCTGATAGATGGGCACGGACACCGGGCCTTTGTACGCGAAAAGTTTCGCACCGTGAATTGCTTTCGTTGCAAGCGACTTCGATGCGGGAGAAGAGTTTTTTTTCATTGGGTCGCCTTATGTTTGAGATGGTAGGGCAACAGCGCGGCGTAGATTGCCCGATGAACCGGCGTTGTGAGGTTGAATTGTTTTCCATACCTGATGACTGTCCCCGAAAAAGCTTCCACCTCCATCGGGCGATGATGCGCGAGGTCGTGATACATTGATGAACGTGAGTTGTTATCGTAGTTCTTCAGCAACTCCAACACCTGGTCTGTAAAATTCGGCGGCAAGGAAACACCTTTCGCCCGTCCGACCGCTTCGGTTTCCCGCATTGCATCGGAGAGCATTTCTTTTGTCGCGTCAACGGCAAGCATTTCGCCAAGCGTTAAACGGGTCATCGCAGTCATGCCGCCGACGGCTGAGATAAAAACGTACTTCTTCCAGAGTTCAGTCTGGATATTATCCGTGAGAGCGGCATTTATTCCGGCCTTCCTTATCGTTTCAAGAATTTGATTCACTTTTTGTGAAGACGCATCGTCCCCTTTCGTCATTTCACCGAACACGATTTTCGTCGGGCCGGGTGTATGAGTAATAACGCCGGGCGCAGTGATAGTAGAATAGATGTACGAAACGCCGCCGAAGACCGTGCCCCGCGGAATCGTGCGTTGTATTTTCTCCTCGTTATCAACCCCGTTCTGCAGGCAAATAATTATCGTCGATTCGGTCAGGAGCGGTGCCAGTTGTTGGGCAGCCGATTCCGTGTCGTACGACTTCACACAAAAAAACACAACATCGACAGGCCCGATCTGCTGAGGATTGTCTGTCATAGTTCCCGGAGGAACAATCCAATTCCCATCCGGAGAATTGACATGAAGTCCGCCGGCGCGCATTGCATCCAGATGTTTGCCACGGGCGAGGAACCAGACATCTTCGCCGCTCTTTGCAAGCTTTCCGCCGAAGTATCCGCCAACTCCACCTGTCCCGATAACTGCAAATTTCATTTTGTTCTCTTCTCCGCTCATCAGAGTTTTGGTTTGACAGCAGGTAACGCAGGCTCGGCAAATATTACTTTTTCTCTTTCCACCATCACCGAGCCCGGGGCGGCACCCTTTGGCTTGCGGACGAATTTCTTTTCCGTCATTGCAACAGGAACCTGTTTTGCGTTTTTCATTTTGCTGTAGTATGCCGCTATGCTTGCGGCTTGCTCTCGTGCTTTCTTGCTCGGCTCGCCTTTACCTGTATTGACTTTAAGAACAACATGCGAACCTGCCGCGCCGCGCGCATGAAACCAGAGGTCGTTCGGCTTTGCAAACTTCAACGTAAGCTCATCGTTGTTCTTGCTGCTTTTCCCCGCCCACACTTCAAAGCCGCCGTCGACGGTGAAGATGCGGAATGGCAGATGTTCACGAGTATCGCTTTTCGGGCCGATGCCAAATTCTTCCAACTCGTCTTTATACGTTGCTATAAATTCCTTCAGCTCGTCTTTCGATTTGACGCTTTCAACTTCAGTCAGCAGTTTTTCGGCCGGGGTGATTGATGATCGAAGTTCCCTCAAACGCTCCGATGCCTGCTGTTGCGCTGCGCGTGAACGTTTTGCTTTTTCGAAATACTTTTGGGCGTTCTGCACCGGAGTCAACTCCTTTGACAGCGGGATTTCAACAACAGCGTCGGAAACGCTTACCATCAAACTCTTATCTCCCTTCTTCGCCTCGTGCAAGCGGGACATCAACAAATCACCGTAGCGCTGATATTCTTCCGCCCGCTCCGCGTTTTTCAAGTCGTCTTCAATTGCCGCTGTGGAACGTCGGGCTTTCTGAAGTTTCTGGCTCAGCTTTCCGATGATGCTTTTCTTCTCATCGCCGATGCTCTCGTGCAGGCGTCGTCCGGAAAGAAAGATGCGTATGGCATCATGAACATCGTCGAATAATTCTTCTCTCATTCCCTCCAGGTGAAAAAGCGGAATGACGGAGAATGCGGCAGCCGTTCCTTTCATCTCTCCATCATCAAAAAAAAATAATCGGGGTTTCGGCAATGCTAAATCATTGAGTACTCGACTCAAAGCATGCTGCATCGCCTGGATCTGTTCTTCCGTAACGCTCATCGCCCCAACGTTCGATGGCAGGTGTGCACGGAAAAGAATTTCCTTTACGAGTGTTGTTCCCAGCGTTGGGAATTCCTCTTTCAATATCGTCCCCAACGTTGCGAGCTGAGGCTTCATGAAACGCCGCCGCAGAACATCGACATCGTACACTATCTCACCTGAACGGTATTCTGCTTTCGTTCCTACTAAATTCTTTGCATCCTTAAATGCGTCCGTGATATTTTCATTCCGATCCACCAAAACAACATTCGCCTTCGCTCCAAAGAAACGAATATCAAGTCTTGTCCCCGACTCAAACTGAAACTGGATCACCCTGTCCATCGCATGCATTCTAACATTTGCTATCGTCTCGTTGACACAACCTTTCAATACATCCACGGAATTTGCACGAGCCCGCGCGAAACTTGAACGAAGGTACAATGTATTGGCCGTTCTCTCCGTGGAAATGATGAGCGCACCATCGGTGTCGCTGAACTGAAGCACGAGTTGGTCCTTTTCCTGGGAGAAGGAACCGGTGATTTCCTTCCCCTGCAATTGGGAATCCAGTGCGCTGGAGAGATAGGTTAATGCGTAGTAATTGGTTAGCATGATTTTATCAACAATATAGTCAAAATCACGGTATATGCCACGTTTTCGCTAATTCCTTGTGGATAACCTGTGGAAGAAATTTGGTGGAATGGACTCCGAAAATACTCAACTGGCTAATCGAAGAGCTCAACAGAGGCTGACTACTATGGTGTGGCAAAGGCCGCCTGACTTAGATTATCGCGAAAATTCGTTTCAATGTGGATTAGTTGTGCGAAATTGGTAAAGAACTTTCCGTTGCAAGCCTTTGGCCTTTTGCGTAACTTTGTATCCCCGACTTATCACAAGAGGCGTTAATGATTGCCAGTATGACCGGCTATGGCAGAGGCGAAGCCAATGCCAAAGGATTGAATGTTGCCGTAGAGCTCCGAAGTGTTAACAGCCGGTTTCTGGAGGTTTCAACCCGCCTGCCACGATCCCTGTCGATTCGTGAGAATGAGATTAAGGAGATTATCAGAAAGAAGGTCTCACGGGGTAAGATCAATCTGCTGGTGGTTGTTGAGCATGAAAACGACGGCGATATACCGGTTCGAGTAAACGCATCGGCTGCGAAAGGCTATTACAAACTTCTGAACGAACTGCGGAAGACGGTCAAGTTGAAACAGACGGTGAAACTCGAACACTTGCTTCAGTTTTCCGAAGTCCTGGAACCCCTGGAAATGGAAAACACGGATGAGAAGGAATGGGCATTCGTTCAAAAGGCGCTCGATGCCGCGGTGGACAACCTGCTGACTATGAAGCGTAATGAGGGTGAAGAGTTGGGAAAAGATTTTCGTCATCGGATCGGCGTCCTCGAAGCAAAGCTGACGCACATTGAAAAGATTTCCATTGAACAGGTTCCAACCGAGCGTGTCCGGCTTCGCGAACGGATCCAGCAATTGCTCGAAAGGGAAAACCTGGACGAAGGCAGGCTGGAAATGGAGCTTGCAATGATGGCGGATAGATTGGATGTAACGGAAGAGTGTGTACGGTTTCGCAGCCACAACAAGTTCTTCCTCGATGCGCTGGCGAACGACGAAGCCGCTGGGCGTAAGCTGAACTTTTTGATTCAGGAGATGAACCGCGAAGCGAATACAATCGGCTCGAAATCGAGCGCTGCGGAGATTGCGCATCTTGTCGTGAATATCAAAGAAGAGATCGAGCGGATACGCGAGCAGTTGCAGAATATTGAATAGAGAAACCAATTCGCACTCATGATTAAGTTGTCAGGAGGCAAAAACAATGAGACAAGTTGTTCTTCATCGTGGAGAGGATGGTTATTGGGTTGTAGAATGTCCAAGTCTGCCGGGTTGCATCAGTCAGGGGATCACTAAAGAAGAAGCTATCGCAAATATACGTGAGGCCATTGACGGGTACGTGAAAGCATTGGAAGAGGATAAGCTTCCGGTACCGCAGGAAAATTTTGAGACTCTCTTGCTCGCAGTATGAGCACACTTTCCCGGGTGTCGGGTCGGGAGTGTCGTAAAGCTCTTGAGAAAGCAGGCTTTATTTTCAGACGACAAGAGAGCAGTCATATGATTTTGCGGAGAACTGACCCGTTCGCACAAATTGTAGTTCCGGACCATAAGGAATTGGATCGTGGAACACTGAGAGCAATAATTCGCCAAGCCGGATTGAGTGTCGATGAATTCAATGAACTACTTTGACAGCGAAACGCATGCAACGGGGAAAACTTATTGTCATCTCAGCACCAAGCGGTTCGGGCAAGACAACGATTGCCAAAGAGATCATTAAAAGAAATCCCTCGCTCGGCTTCTCGGTTTCAGCGACGACACGATACCGACGGGAGAACGAAACAGAGGGCGAGGATTATTTTTTTTTATCGGATGAGGAGTTTAAGCAACGCGTTCAACGCGGCGATTTTGTGGAGTGGGAAGAAGTTTATCCGGGTAAGTTGTACGGCACATTGAAGGCCGAAGTCGAGCAGTTGTTGAGCGCCGGACATGACGTACTGTTTGACCTTGATGTGAAAGGCGGACTATCGATCAAGAAGCAATTCCCTGAAGCGTGTTTGATTTTTATTCGACCACCAAGTTTTGATGTATTAAAGCAACGCCTTGAAGGACGGCGAACAGAAGACGAAGCAACGGTTGCAAAACGTCTTGAGCGAGTGCCGCTGGAACTGGTGCTCGGCCAACAATTCGAGCATCAGGTTGTGAACGATGCGCTGGAAACAGCGATCACTGATGTGCAGAAGATTGTGACGAAACATCTAAAAGATGAACCACCAAGACGCCAAGACACCAAGAGAAGTTGAATGCATCTAAAGATTTTCTTGGAGTCTTGGTGCCTTGGTGGTAAGATTTCTTTTCAAACAAATAAATAAGGAGATACACGAATGCCAATTAAACCGGTCGACATTGAAGAACTGACGTCGAAAGCAAAGAATATACACGAGGCAATCGTTGCCATGTCCAAGCGTGCGCGGCAGATCAACGAAGAAACGAAACTCGAATTCAATCAGCGTATCGAGATGTTCGTGTCGAAAACTGAATCTGAGAATGAGGAGAATGACGTCAACCCGGATCAATTGAAGGTGAGCCTGGAGTTTGAAAAGCGTCCCAAGCCCGCCGATATTGCGGTCGACGAACTGCTTCACGAAAAACTGCAATGGCGCTATAAAGAGCCTGAACCGGTTGCTAAGGTTGAGAAAGAAGAAGAGCCTGAGACAGACGAAGATTAGTACGTTGTTCCGGCAGCGCCCGTCCTAATTCGGACGCTGCCGCGATTTATTTTTTATTGCATCCGCTTCGTATCATGCTAACCGGCAAAAAAATAATTCTGGGCGTCACCGGCGGGATCGCGGCGTATAAAGCACCGCTGCTCGTCCGTGAGTTTGTGAAGGCGGGTGCAGAAGTGCAGGTGGTGATGACACGGGCAGCCGCCCAATTTGTAACTCCGCTTACCCTCTCAACGCTTTCCAACCGCGAAACAATAACCGAAATGTTTCCATCGGGAACAGAACAAGCTCCTGCCCATTGGACAAAGCATATCGACCTGGCTTTGTGGGCGGACATCTTGTTGGTTGCGCCAGCAACGGCGCACACGATCGGAAAAATTGCCCACGGTTTCGCCGATGATTTTCTCACAACACTCATTCTCGCACTTCGCTGCCCTCTTGCCGTTGCCCCGACGATGGATGTGGATATGTTTCTCAACAAAACCACACAGCAGAATATTGATACACTGAAAGAATTGGGTTGCTTCATCATCAATCCCGATGAAGGAGAATTGGCGAGCGGGCTCACGGGGCCCGGACGGCTTCCTGAAATAGGGAAGATTGTGCAATTCGTTGATAGCATTCTCAAAGGTGTTCACCGGGACTTAACCGGGAAAAAAATCCTTGTCACTGCTGGCCCAACGCAGGAACCGATCGACCCGGTTCGTTATCTCGGCAACCGTTCTTCAGGCAAGATGGGATTTGCTCTTGCTAATGCGGC
>JBBRUI010000131.1:0-11670 GCA_038247945.1 Bacteroidota bacterium
CGGATTTGGATTTCTCAATTTGGCAAGATACGAGGTCCGTGGTTTTGTATTGAGCTCAGCGAGAAGGCCGTACGCACGCGGCTCCGCTTTCATGTGCGACACTTTGCTTTGCTTGTCGTTGATGTCGCCGAAGACAATTGCCTGAGCGGGACATGCCGATTGACATGCCGTAACAATTTCTCCATCCCGTATCAAACGATTTTCTATTTTTGCTTCGATACGTGCTGCGCTGATACGTTGAACGCAATACGTACACTTTTCCATCACGCCGCGATTTCGGACTGTCACGTCCGGGTTGCGCATAAGCTGGAATGTTTTCGTTTCCGTGTCCGAGTATTGGAGATAATTGTAGCGGCGGACTTTGTACGGACAGTTGTTCGAGCAATAACGTGTGCCGACGCAACGGTTGTACGTCATCACGTTCAGGCCTTCATGGTCGTGGGTCGTTGCAGCAACGGGACAAACGGGTTCGCACGGCGCATTCTCGCAATGCTGGCATGCAACCGGCATAACCGCCAGCTCCGGGTTGTCCAGATCGTTGCCGACATAATAACGATCAACGCGAATCCAATGCATCTCGCGTCCATTCTCCACCTGCTTCTTGCCGACAACCGGAATATTATTTTCCGCGACACAAGCAACCATGCACGCGTTGCACCCGGTGCATGCGTTCAGGTCAATCGTCATGCCCCATGCGTAGCCATCGTATTTATATGGGGGATAAAACGACTCCTCCTGCGTAGGCTGATGCGCCATGTGCTTGGCAAATTCCGGTTCGGCGGTAAACTCCTGCGCCGTCGCTTCACGAATAATGGGCCGCCCTTCCATACTCCAATGTTCCTGCGTCGAAGCAACTTTATACCACTCCCCAGTTTTCTTTATCTCAACTCCCTGCCCGAACCAAAGATTTGTTGACGATCGCAGTGCATACGCGTTCACACCAATATCCGACCCAACGCGTCCCGCTTTTGTTCGTCCGTAACCAAGATGCAGCGTCACAGATTCATCCGGATGACCGGGCAACGTCCATGCGGGAGCCTTGACTGTTGCACCGTTGAATGTCAGATCAACAACGTCGCCATCCTTCAATCCCAACTTGTGAATAGTTGACGGACTCATCAGCGCAACATTGTCCCACGTAATGCGCGTAATTTGTTTTGGAAGTTCCTGCAGCCACCCGTTGTTTGCGAATCGGCCGTCGTACACTGAGGGATCCGGACGGAACATGATTTCCATACCCGAACCGTGGGGCGACAAGGCTTGTCGCCCTACATCGCCCAAAAGCTTTACTTGTTTTGGTTGAAGCGACGTTTCAGCAACAACCCCGTCGTTCAACGACTTTCTCCACCACGAATCAAATTCTCCCGAAGACTTGCCACGCCAATAGCCTTTTACAATCTCATCGCCTTCGCGCCCCGAGCCGAACAATCCATCCACCACTTCGTGCGAAGATTTTGTTGCGTAGAGCGGAAGAATGAGAGGCTGCATGATTGTTGCAGTGCCATCAAATGCACGTGCATCGCTCCACGTTTCAAGATAATGCGATTCGGGGAGATGCCAGATGCATTTCGCACTTGTCTCATCAGTAAATTGGCTGAGATGAATGCTGAAGGGAACTTTCGAAAGCAATTCTCCAAAATGTAAATCTGAGGGCGCGTCGTAAACAGGATTCCCTCCAAGAATCAGAAGAACATCCACTCCGCCGCCAGAGATGTCATCGGCGAGAGAATTGATCGAGTTCATGTGATTCACCGCTTCGACTTCATCAGGCTCAGTGTATTCTACCGTCGTCCCAACATTACCGAGCGCAACATTCATCGCATGCGCAAGTGCGTGAACAACAGGAGGCTGATGGTTTCCCGCGACGACCAAACTTGAGCCGCGATGGTTTTGCAGATCTTTTACAACAAGCCGGATGTTTTCATCCGCTTCCGCACCCGCACTCATAACTCCGAGCTGCGAGGCAACACCGAATGTAAATCTCTCAACCTCACTCGCTTTCATTCTGAACCGATGATCAGCCATACCTCCCGTGATCGTCGGAGTACTTTCAGCGGCGTACAAACGATTCATGTCCGCCTTCTCGCCTGTCACTCTCCGGCGGTTTGCAAAGTCGCGGGCGTAACGAATGTTTCCCGGGCCCGTTCCAAGGAAATCCGCGTCGAGTGAGAGTACGACATCGGCCTTCTCGAAATGATAACGCGGATGAACATACTCGCCGAACGCCAGCTTCGTCCCTTCACGGACGTTGTCGAGGCCGCACGGTTCATATTGATGCCACTTTGCCTGAGGGAATTCAGAAAGAATGGATTTGAGTTGCGCGCCGAGAGTAGGAGATGTAATATTTTGTGTAAGAATCCGCACGCCGGCGCCTTTCAACGCCCGCTGCGCTTCCAGTTGTAGCCGCACACTCTGCGTGAAATTATCCCAACTGCTTATCCCGCCGTTATGAAGAACCACCTGCGACCGGTCGGGATCGTACAGATTAAGCAGCGAGGCGGTCGCATAAATATCTGCCGCGCCAAGGCTGGCGGGATGGTCGGGATTGCCTTCGATTCCGGTGGGACGCCCGTCGTGGCTCTTCGCCAAAACTCCGCTCGCGTAGCCGCCCAACACAAACGCCGTTGCATAATAAAGAGGCTTGCCGGAAACAAGAAGTTCAGGCGCCTTCACGTACGGTACAATTTTTTCTTCCGGTTGCTTCACACACGCCGTCAATCCCGCCAGCGAAAGCGATGCGCCCATGACCTTCATAAAATCACGGCGGCTGTATCCCTCACCCCACACAGCGGCTTCACGCGGAAATTCCTTTTGAAGAAATTCCTGAAACTCTTCCGTTTCGGCAACTTCATCAAGACTGCGCCAATATTCCTTTCCGGTTTGCGAGGAAAGCTTCGACCGTACATCGTCAATATTCAGAATTTTCTTGCTCATCTTTATCGTAACGGTTTATCGGTGACAGATGGAACAATCGGTGAGCTGATCGACGTGCACGTTGTATTTCTTCACAAGTTCTTTTCCAAATGTCATCTGGTCGTCCGGCTGCTTGTAATCAAAATTAAATATCTCTGAAACGGGGCGGATATATTTTTCCGGCGCACGGTGGCAATCCAGGCACCACTGCATTTGCATCGGGTTCTTGCGCCAGACCAACGGCATCGCATTCACGTCGCCATGACAAACCTGACACGCCATCCCTTTCGCCACGTGAATACTATGATTGAAGTATGCAAAATCAGGAAGGTCGTGAACCCTGTTCCATTCAAGCGGCTTTTGGGTGCGATAGCTTGTCCGCACGGGCTCGAGCATCGGAGCGCCCGTCCAGATCTGTGAATGGCAGGTCATGCATGTATGTGTCGGAGGGATTCCGGCGAACGCGGTTCGCTCGACAGTCGTGTGGCAGTAACCGCAACTGATTCCGAGGCCGTTGACGTGATGCTCATGACTGAAAGGGATCGGCTGTTCTTTCGGAACGTTTACTTCCGTGAAGTAACCGGATCGATACCAGTCCCAACTCACCCAACTGCCAAACCCAAGAAGCAAAAGCACGCCAATGACACTCGCCCGCGAAATAACCCTCATGCTCGGATGGAATACCTGGGCCATTTACGTCCGGACTTCTTGAGTGAACTGACGGGATTTATTTTTGCACGAACAAAGCTGAAACTTTCTGAACAAGATTTCTTACGAGACGATTATTTCGGAGTGTGCGATGATACAATTTCGATTTTTCTGTTCAATGGTTTCAAATATACACTACGTGCAACTGAGTGTCAATAATTTCGGAGTGCGAACAGAATAATTTCTCAACTGAAGCAAGGAAAAAGGTTGGGACTCAAATGTCGTACGCGGGATTTCTGTCAAATCCATTTCTTCATTCTAAACCACCATAACATCCCAACCGCCACACCAAGCATGATGAGTGACGCGATGATGTGTCCCTGTTGCGAGTGTAATCCGGGAATATATTCGAAGTTCATTCCAAAGAAACCCGTGATAACACTGAGTGGAAGGAAGATTGTCGAAATAATCGTCAGTACTTTCATTACCTGGGACAGCTTGTTCGACATAACTGATAAGTACGCATCTAATAATCCCGCCACGACATCACGATAGGAATCCGTGACATCCGCCATCCGGACCAGGTGGTCATAAACATTGCGGTAGTAGATCATTTCATCCTGCGTTACCAGCGCAAATTCGCCGCGTGAAAGACGGTTCAGCATTTCCCGTTGGTACATTGCTATTCGCCGGAGCGTCATGATGTTGCGTTTGAGGTTCAAGATGCTGTGCATCGTCTCCTGCGACGGCTTCTGAAATACTTCGTCTTCAAGCATATCAATCGTACCGTCGAGCGTGTCAAGCAGAGGAGTATAGCTGTCCACAATGTCATCGATGATAACGTGGAAAAGATAATCGGGACCGCGGGCAAGCGTCAGCGGGTTCTTATTGCAGAGCTGGCTTGCGTGGGAGATGGAGCGTAGTGGTTTATAATGGTGGGTTACAAGCAACTGCTTTGTAAGAAATGCACTCAACTGGGTGGTTTTAATCTCGATGCCGCGCGCAACATCGCTTCCCTGTTCATTGAAAGATCCCTCGAGAGGATTGAAGATGACAAACAGGTAATCTCCGAAATCCTCCACCTTGGGCAAATGACCTTCCTCATCGTTGCCTCGCTGCGCGTCTTCAATCGCGAGCGGATGGAAATCAAGCAACCCGACCAAAACTGTTTCTTCTTCCGCATCCGATGGATTGTCAAGATCAACCCACAGCACCCCCTTCTGTTGCGGTAACGCCTGGGCGAACTCTTTAATGCTGAGTTTTTTTATTTCGTTATTGATGAAATGAAAAATGGTCGTCATGGAAATCCTACAGACAAGAAGGGAATGTTGAAAACAAGATTGCTATTTAGGGTGAGAGAGTCAACGAGCGATAACGCTGGGCGATATCTTAGTGTGAGATTGTCATTCCGAATCGCTTCTGTTCGGAATCTAAAACGCGTAATCTGAAGATGGATGCTGAGCAAAACCCCGCCTGCCTCGCGGAACAATATGGCGGGCAGGCATCTCAGCATGACAGCCAAACTTCAATGTGGGACACTACCTAACGCTGCGGGGAAATAATCCACAGGAAAAGTAGAACGGCGTGTATGTCCGAACGCAGAGTTCTTACATACACGCCGCTCCCCTGCACACATCTACACAGCAGCCGTCTCCTTCACCGGCACAGCTCGCACCCAGTCCCCGAAGTTCGACAGCTCCTCCATCCTGCATGACCAGACGAGTTTGTCATCGAAGACGGTAATATCCGGACACCCGTCGCACATGCTCAGAGCGCCGTTCGGCATAAAGTCGGCCGGCTGGATGATCATGACCGATTGCATGTGCAGTTTCTTGAAGAGCAAAGCGGGATTCCGCAGTACGCCGCGGAAGTATTCACCCGCCGTGCGTGAAAGTCCCTTATCTAACGGCGAAAGTGCAAGCATTGATTTCGCCCTGCCCAATAATTTCGGCTTTGTATACGCAAGATATGAGCCGTTGATGAAATGATGCAACGATTGCGAAAGCTCCATCAACTTAGGTCCTGCATAACCGAAGATTTTTTCCTTCGTCCCGATGCGCATCGTCAGCAGCCATTTGAAATGGTCGGGGCGCTCGGTGCCGTTGAGATACGCGGACGGTTGGAAGTCAGGATACACGGTGCGGATCGTGTCGACAATGTCGGTGGACATGATGGAAATTTTCCGCTCCTTGTCGATCGCGTAGGCAATCGGCGTCATGTCGATTTTATTCCCACCAACATAATACTCGTAGCCTTTGTGGATCGGAGCGGCACGGTATGCAATAAAAACAAGAATGTTCACGATGTCGATATGCTTCTGCCCCCACTCAACAATTGCCGGTACATCTTTCAGAGTGTGTTCATACACCGTCGCATTGAACGCGCACGAAATGCCTCCGACTTCGGCGAGCATCTGCGCATACTTGAGCCGCAAATCGTTGAGCTCGATTTCGGTCTTCCCTTTCATGTGGGGCCGTTGCTGTCCGCTGTCGATATGAAACGTAAAGCCCTCAACGCCCGCATTTTTCAATGCCCGCAATTTCTCCATGGTCAGCGCAAGTCCGTTGGTGTTGAGAATCGGCTTCTGTCCATCCTTCGCAATCATCTCCACAATCTTTTCGATTTGAGGATGGGTCAACGGATCGCCGCCGGCGATCGACACGCCGTCTGTTTTTCTCAGACGCTTGAAAGTATCCAACTCCTTCCGCACCTGTTCCAGCGACTTGTGTGCATTCGAGTCGTTCTTCCGGTAACAGCCGTCGCAAACCAAATTGCAGGCGCTTGTCGGCTCCAGCCAACTGATCGCGTTGTCGGGTAATGTCCAGGGCAGCCGGTACATCTCGTTATGGTTCAACGGCCGGTGAGTTGTGTGTTCCATGAATGGCTCCTTATGATTGATAAAAAAGAAAAAACCTATCCCTCCTTGGTGATGAAAGAAGAATAGGCTTGTAGAGAACAATAGAATCTTACACAAAAACAACTACGGCATCACTTGCGCGCCCTGGGCTCTCGAACAGCTGAAGTGGCTGCTTTCAATTTGTATTTCATGCGGGACGGCTTTTGCGCTCCGTAGTTTGCCGGAAGAGGCAATTCAAATTTTCCAGCGACAACGCCGGGGACTGAAATATCCTCATCCAATTTTTCCCAACGTAGTGCGTACCCATTGACTCTCAGGTGAACGTCTTTGAGTTGTTCATTACTCGCTCGCTTAAGAATCTCATAACGATCTGCGGGAAAACCGATGATTCTCCCATCGGTCAACTCAAGAAAACAAGACGACCTTCAACCCATACACGCATTGCCAAAGGTTCGACCTTTTCTTTTTCAGCGTCGCGGGTGCTCATGGTATTTTTCCTTCAGGAAATCTCGATGCTCAACAACCAATCGCTCAATAATTCTCACAGTGCAGAGACGTTTGCTCGGCGCGCCGGAACACCTTGCAACATCCCTTCCGCACTGATGTCTTCATCAACATCTTCCCAATGAACGCCTTCACCATCACCGATAATTTCATAGTTTGCTCTTTGAGATGGAGTCGCTTCCGACAACCTCCATGACCATACAAGCGGAACACTAATAACCCGACCATCTTTCAGTTCCGCACTAATCAATTCATCAGTAACGTTTATGCTCTTTATTCGAGGATCGCTATTCTGCACAATTGCAATCAAAGCTGTAGAAGAAAACCGATATGGACCAATAACGCCTTTGACAGTCGGCATCGCATTTCAGCCGCGCTTGCTCATCACAACAAAATCTCTCGTATCCGGCCCGAGATAAATCTGTCTCGGCCGGGCAATTTTTTGTTCCGGATCCATCAACATCTCTTCCCACTGAGCCAGCCATCCGACAGTTCTCGGAATCGAAAACAACACGGGGAACATTTCCACCGGAAATCCCATCGCCTGATAAATAAGTCCTGAATAGAAATCGACGTTCGGATATAACTTCCGCTTTACGAAGTAATCATCCTCCAATGCGATACGCTCCAATTCAAGGGCGATCTCCAGTTTTGGGCTGCGTCCGGCAATTTCAAAAACTTCATCCGCAAGTTTCTTAATCACCTTCGCCCGCGGGTCATAGTTCTTATAGACTCGGTGTCCGAACCCCATCAGGCGTCCGCTTCCGCTTTTCACGTTCTTGATAAATTCTCCCACCTTATCCTTCGAACCGATCTCGTCAAGCATGTGAAGCACCGCTTCGTTCGCGCCGCCGTGCAATGGACCGTACAATGCCGCCGCCGCGCCCGCCATTGCGGAGTACGGATCGACAAACGAACTCCCTATGCCGCGCATTGCATTCGCGCTGCAGTTTTGCTCGTGGTCTGCATGCAGTATAAATAAAATGTCAAGCGCCCTCACAAGCGTCGGATTCGGCTCGTACTTCGGCTCCGTCATCCTCCACAACATGCTCATGAAGTTCGCAACATAGCTGAGGGAATTGTCGGGATACACATAGGGCCTGCCCTGGCTATGGCGGTATGCAAAAGCTGCAAGCGTCGGCATCTTTCCAATGAGACGCAGTATCTGCTTGCGGCGGGAATCCGGATTATGAATATCCGCGCCATCCCGGTAGAACGTCGATAGCGCGCCCACCGTGCTGATCAGCATTCCCATTGGATGTGCATCGTAGTGAAATCCATCCACGAGTTTCTTGATGTTCTCATGAATCATTGTATGATACGTAACATCGTTCACCCACACTTCGTATTGCGTCTTCGTCGGGAGCTCTCCGTACAACAACAACCATGCGGTCTCAAGGAAATTGCTCTTCTCCGCAAGCTGTTCAATCGGGTAGCCGCGGTAACGGAGAATTCCCTTGTCGCCATCGATGAACGTAACTTTGCTCTTGCACAATGCAGTATTCATAAACGCGGGATCGTACGTCATCAAACCAAAATCGTCATCCTTTACTTTGATCTGCCGCAGGTCCATTGCTTTGATCGTGTCATGGGCAATTGGCACTTCGTACGTTTTTCCGGTTCGATTATCGGTAATTGTCAATGTTTCAGGCATGAATACTTCTCCTTGAGAATCAATAGTACAGCCGGGCGTTTATCGTACGTAAGATACGGAAGAGAGCGCTTACTCTCAACAGATTTGAACTAACATGATTTCCGATCATAAAGTCTCACGCCAAGACGCAGAGACGCGAAGGTGGAACGAATACCGAAAGACCCATTTCATGATCATGGTGGAGAAATCATCCGACAGGGTTTTCAAACATACTTTGCAGCTTAGCGCCTTTGCGTGAGATTTAATATCGAAATCCTGGCGTCGGATTAACGTTGCAATTGTGAATCATTCTCATACATTCCATTCAATCATTTTTTGAGGACGACAAATGGCAATCAGAATTTTCGTTACCGGCGGAACGTTCGATAAGGAATACAACGAACTCGACGGCACTCTTTTTTTTAAGGATACCCATCTGCACGAGATGCTGAAGCTTGGCAGATCAAATGTTCCCGTCGAGATCCGCACCCTGATGATGATCGACAGCCTTGAGATGACGGATGCAGACCGGGCTTCGATTGTGGAGAATTGCCGCAAGGCACGTGAAGAAAGAATTCTGATCACTCATGGCACGGACACAATGGAGACGACTGCGAAGGCTCTTGGCTCAGCGGCATTGCAGAACAAAACTATTGTCCTGACAGGCGCCATGATTCCCTACAAGTTCGGCAGTTCCGATGGGTTGTTCAATCTCGGAAGTGCACTGGCATTTGTGCAGACTTTACCGGCGGGAGTTTACATCGCGATGAACGGAAAGTACTTCACCTGGGATAACGTGCGGAAGAACCGCAAGACGGGACAGTTTGAAGAGGTAAAATAAGTTCGATCAGTATCTGGTTACACGTATACTCGAAACGCCCGTCTCTGCATCGACAAATATTTTTCTTCTTGCCCCCTTAAAGTTTTTGGTCCGGTACGTATCATCGCTGATCTTTTCGAAATCTTCAAACCGTGTGCTCGAGAGTCCTTCATCAATCTTAATTTCACATCCTGCCGAATCAGGGATCGATAGCTTGATCGACGATGCGCCGGCTTCGAGATTAACGTGTGTTTCTTCCGGATGCATTCCCAACTTCAACCGCACGGACGCCGCCCCCGCTTCAATCCGAAGCCGTTCGACTTGTAACATCGACAAATCAAGTTCCGCCGTTGCTGCCCCAATTTCGTACGTCATGTTCCAAACAGGCGTTGCGTTCAACTTCACATCGACCCTGTTCATCGAATGATTCAGCCGCCAATTATTTATGCGGACATCCCCTTCGGGCTGCAAGTGGAGCGTTACCTCATCGCCGGTTGAAGTCCGTTCAAGTTTGTAACGGCCGATGCTTGAATTCACTTTGGCAGTCAAAAGCCCGTCGGACGTGGTGTCGAGATAGAACTTTCCCGCTGCAGCGTCCAACTGAAACGTCGCCCTCCTGATCGTGGGAATGAATGCTTCCGAAAACTCCTGAACATCAACGGCTTCTTCATCCTCCGCCGGAGTGTCGCAGCGCCAATGAAGCCACCCGAAAGTGAAAAATCCGTACACAGCCAACGCCAGCAACAATGCTGCTGCGGCCGCAATGATCCACTTAAGGCGCTGACTTTTTAACATTACAGCAAGCCCGATAAGGATTATCGCAACAGGCCAGAGCTTCCAGATGTACTCGAGACCAAAATCAAGATCATAACTTCTCCCTATGAGCAGAATAGCTCCGAGTGCAACTAAGAAAACTCCCGGGAATACGCGTGATGGTTTCATATTGGTAGAATTATAGAGAATCGTACGTCAGGGACACACTATTGTTACATTTTTATTTTGCGAGATATCCGACTGGATGAGCCCTCGTCCGCTTCACCGGGAGCGCCGTGACGGTCTCCATGTATGGAATCATCACAACTCGCATCAAGCATCGAAGCGGGCGTTTTGCTATTCGCCGTTACCCTCACCCCGTCCCTCTCCCCCGCTAAACAGCAGCGGGATCTTCGACCGCGGGGAGAGGGTGTATTATACACTCCAGGTTTCTGTCACGGCGCGAGGATGAATCGCGGCTGCGTGACTGCCGAGATAAAATCCTGATCACGGAATTGCCACGAGCTTCAGAGCATGTGTGAAAATCCACCGCGTCATGCTGAACTGGTTTCAGCATCCATCGAATTGTGCTGGACCCGCCTCAATAGATTCCGATCCCGACAGAGTCGGGACGGAATGACAATTTTCACACAGGCTCTTCAGCTCGTGGATTATATTGCATTCCAAAACCCTCGGGGTTTTAACCCAACGCCTGTGCAATCAGGGCTAAAGCCCCGGCATTTGTTTTCCAATTGGTTCCACAGGATGGTAAAGCAACGAGAAACTAATTGACAATTGATAATTGTCAATTATCAATTTGCGGGACGGTTAGGTTCGGCACCTACACCTCTTCTTCGGAAGAAAATTGTTTTTTCCGAAGGTCGCTTAATTCCTTTCGTAACGGCTCCCAGTACTTTCGGTCGGCTTCGCGCTCGGCTTTTTCCTCTTCTTCGAGCGCATCCACAATCCCGGCTTCGTTACCCGCGACCGCAGAGACAAGAACTCGCCGGACATGTTGCAGAGCTTCAGCCTCGGAATGATGCGTCTCCGCAAGTTCAATGAGCATACCCGGCGTCCTGGATTCCAGCAGCCAAAACCTGATTTGTTCTGCCAACGGCGTTTCGTGAGCAACATAATCAGCCTCCAAAAGCCGGCGGATCATAGGCCAGTCTTTATCGCGCTGCGTCTTCTTTGCCCGGACAAGGTCGGGCAGCGAGAGCACATCGAACGACTCTCCTTCGTTATCAGTGAAGTGGTTCCGGCGTTCCCATAACCGGGGAAATGGATCAACGCCCCGCATTACGGACATGACATCAATACGCATCTGAAACGCATCGGGGTGGTAGCTGCGAAAATGGATTGCATGTCCCCTATCGAGATACTGCTGTTCAAACGGTGGCAATGCAATTCGACGGGCTTGAAGAGCGCGCAGGGCTGCGCGAAGCAATTCGAGGTTTTCCGGAGACGCAAAGAGTACGAGATCCGTATCCCGGCTAAACTCTGCCGCGCCGTACAGCACGCAAGCTTGCCCGCCCATCAGCA
>JBBRUI010000132.1:0-11623 GCA_038247945.1 Bacteroidota bacterium
ACCTCCTGACTTGCTGGTCGCTGATCATCCGTTCCCTTTCGTCTGTAACGATTGTTCTCGGATACCAGTCTACCAATTTATTCCCGCATTCTTCGGGAATTCTAATTGTCGTCAGGCGGGATTTCTAAATGTCGCTAATCATTATGCACTGAGCCTTCGTCGTTTTCCGTTTGTTAGCCGTCGTTGGCAATCCTCCGTACCCCCCTTGAGTTCTCCATTCCCCAGAGCACAGTCGGAGGACACAATGTGCCATGTTCCCTAAAGAGGGGCGTCGCTTTCCTCATGAAGTAGTCGGATATGGCGGTCAGAGGTTACAGTACAGGAGGGCGCTACAACGGGGTCAACGGCAGTAGTTGGAGAAACGTGCCTATCGTTGGTTCACTTCGTACATTCTTCTGCTTTCATAGAGACAACTGCATTCTTGACTCATCACTTCCTTCTCCAATCTCCTGTTGCAATGAATCCGCCCCATGAGTAGGGATGGGTTGGTCTTCCTATAAGCTTGAGATCCCGGATGTGTTGCAGTGCCACCTTCTGCATTAACTCAGGGTATGTTGTGCCCTTCTGCGCGTAGAATGTCTTCATGAGCGTCTTGGTCTCACTGTCCGGCACTCGCCACAGCGCACTCACTACTGTCCTCGCACCGGCAATTTGGAATGCTCGCCTGAGTCCGTACACACCCTCACCTTGCTTCACTTCTCCAAGTGCCGTCTCACATGCCGAGAGAATAACCAGGTCTGCTCCACTCAAGTCCATTGCCGAGACTTCCAGCGCAGACACAATGCCGTCTTCTGCCTGCATGTCCTCTGTTCCTGCACCATGCAGATTCGCTCCCGCGAGGAAGAGTCCGGAAAGTAGCAACGGGTTCTCACCGGTATAGGTTACATCGGAACGCAAACTCTTCCGTTGTTGCTTTGGCAGGCACGTGCTTTGGATGAAGTACCCATGGGTGGCAAGGTGAATCACTCGTTTGCTGTGTGAGTTCATCTTGAAGTTGTCCTCACTGGCCCGAGCGTCTGTGTAGATGACCGCAGGTTCTGTTTGATAGTCCTGCTTCCAGTATTCTGCAATCGATTCAACTTCCTGCCTGGTGTTGAAGAGTCTGCCTACTTTGATCTCGCTCAACGTCCCACAGCCTGATCGGACATTGCTGGCGTTGCTCTGTTCGGCCGAAGGATTCACAGAAATCTTCTTTCCTTCACCGAGCCTCATTGCTACAGGTGCATCATAATCAGGATCGCCGAACGCGATAAGCCCGGAGCCCGAGGTCTCGCGATTTTTCAGCCTGATGAGATCCCGACCAGCGGAGAGGTAGTGCAGGGGATACTTCTCAATAAGATATTCGCCCGTTTCGTTGGTCAAGCCTGCGAACGAGACGAGATTCAACCCGGCATCGGGAGCGATGAACACCGTTGCTTGATCCTTGATATGGGATTCCACAGGCTGCCAGATAAGCTTGTAGAGGGCTAAAGCAGCGGACGCGTATTCCGCTTGGTCATGCTTGTTTACAGGCAAGCCGCTTTTGGCGAGCTTCTCGGCGAGCATAATCAGGTGCTGTCGATAGCGGTTAACTGCCCGGTCAATCCTATCTGCTTTACCGAGATCAACAATATACGGTCTGCTCCTGCGATCAAGTACGATCGCAAGATAATGAGCAATCGGCGTGTCGGACTTCAGGGTGAGATAGTCCCACCTCAGGTACTCGACCAATGTTGAGCGTGGAGGAAGGAGTGAGGCAATCCGTCGTGTGCTCACATTCTCATAATCTTTTTTCCTGCGGAAACTAGCGCTGCGGCGGACAATTTGAGATTCAAGTTCGTTGCAGAGAATACTTAGTGAATCGATTCTATGTTTGTGTTCTGCCTGACCCATATTTCCAATTTCGCCACCGTAGAGTCGTACCAGCGAAACCTGAGCACCCCTGAGCCTGTTCTCGATCGCTGCACCGGATGAATCCTCCAGAGCACGCCCTTTCCTTCGCCGTGTGAGAACCAAATCGGAGACCCCGCCTTTCGAGGATAACACCAAATCGGAGAGGACATCGCGTTCCGTAAAATTGCGTTTGCCCTTAAACGTACATGACAGATAATTTGACAGCGATCTGCCGGCGAAGGAGGAATATGTAAGGGCATCTCGTTCTGATAAAACCGATGCGCCGATCGTGAATAGTTCCTTCCTCATGCGCAGAGCCGACCGGGCATACGCTTCAGCCTTGGAAGTATTGTTCCGGTGTCGAAAGAACACGGAGTAAGACTCAAGAAAATCGGCCATCTGAGGATGACTGACTCCTGAAAAACGATGCCACAATGTTTCGGCGTACCTGTATAGCGATTCAGCTTTCGCATAGCCCGCATTATCCCTGTAGAGATTTGCCAATCCTGTTATCATCGGCAAACGTTCATGGTCGTTACTGATGGGAATCGCCCGTGCATAAAGACTCTCTGCCTCCACATGGCGTCCCCTGAGCGACAGCACCTCGGCAAGATTTACGTAGCTCACAGCAATCTCCGGGTTGTCACTCTGAAAGATCCTCTTTCTAAGCTCAAGCGCCTGGACCAGATAGTGTTCCGCCTGTTCAAGCTTATGCATCTCGGTACAGACTATTCCAAGATTTTCAAGGCAGATTGCCAGATCTCGCTTTCCTCCGCCTGAGGTATCCCGGAATATCGTCAGAGCCTTCTTGTACAACATTTCAGCTTCAACGGTTCGCCCCTGATCGTAGTAACAATTTCCAAGGTTGTCATACAACTGGGCGACTTCGGGATGTTGCTTACCGAGCTGTTCTCCTCTCGTATCCAGCGCCTTCTTGTAGTATTCTTCCGCATGATTGTAATCCGCTTGCGCATAGAATGCATTTCCTAGGTTCAACTGAGACTGAGCAACGCTGAGATTGCGGTTGCCTGATTTTTTCTTTCGATCAACAATGCACGTGTCAGCAGATCCTGAGCTTCTTTATATCTTCTCTGGTCCAGAAACACAAGGCCGAGATTCGTCAGACTTCCGCTGACCTCAAGATGATCCTTCCCCAGAAGGTGTTCCCTTATTGAAAGAGCCTCATGATTGAATGCTTCTGCTTCATCATATCTCCCAACCTGCCACATCACTATTGCAAGGCCATTCAGGCCTCTCGCGACATCCAAATGATCAGAGCCGAGGACTTTTCTTCTTATCTTCACGCAAGCATCATAACATCTCTCTGCCAGATCATACTCTTCAAGCCCCCGATACTTTTTGGCAAGTCGTAATACCAGAGATGCAACTGCTGTATCTTTGCTCGAAAGCAGCTCTTCTGGATTTATCAGACCTCTCCTTCCCACACTCACTGCAGAATCAATCTGACCGGACTGCATAAGCGAGTCTGCCCTGGTTAGCAGCTCCTTCCACGTTTGGCTAGCGGATATGTTTACGATCAGAATGAAGGAGGAAATAAGTGCGAAGGTGATTCTCATGTTCACAGAGTTGCTCCTTTGGAGCTGTGATACAGTCTGAAACTCTAACGTGGCTATTCAAATCTAAGCTCAAGTTGTGAGAATGGCAACCGGATGGATCGAGGACATTCCCCAAACCAAAAAGCAAAAAAGCTCGCCACCAAGGCACCGAGACACGAAGGTTGCACGAAGTTTTCTTATGATAAAGCGAGGTTGACCAAAAAGAAACAAACTGTCATTCTGAACGGAGCGAAGCGAAGTGAAGAATCCAGAACAGAGCCTGTTTCTGGATTCTTCGACCCTGAGAAGCGGGTCTCAGAATGACAGCCAAGGACTTTTTAAACAACCTCTTGGGGTGAGGTCGCTTTGGAAAAAACAAAAAACTTCATTCGGCTTTGTCGCTGTTTTGGGGAAACTCCAAGATGGATCGAGTTAGGACAAGATCGTGGATGGAAATTGTCCTTACACGAGCCGGTCATTTTCATCTGTTGCTTGATGCCATGGTGGTTACACAAATTAAGAACCAGACGCCGGAAGGCTGAGGTCAGGCTTGACAAACTCTGATGGTTTAGGTATGTTCGTGTTGTATCAAACTCCACACTCTCCCCCAATAGATTGACCCGCCAAACCATTGAACTTAAGTGACCAGGATATCATAGAAGGATTCCTTGCCGGACGAAAAACAGAATATGAAATCCTCGCACAGTGGATAAAAGAACTTGCGCACATAAGGCTGCGCATCAAAAGGGTATCGGCCGATGAGATAGTCTCCGACACGATGTATAAGCTGCTGAATAACTTCAGGTCAGATTCATTCCAATTGAGGGGAAATCTAAAGTCGTACGTCCAAGCCATCGCTTGCTATACAATCATTGATCATGTACGCTATTGGCGAAAATACACAGATCTTCCGGAGAGAGAGGACTTCGACCCACCAGATCCAAGCAGCGTCGAACAAGATGTTGAAGTCAGGGAAGAACAATCAATCGCTGAACGCATATTTAGACTTATGTCAGAAGAGTGCAGGAAACTTTGGCACTTGCGATTTGTCGATGAGATTAACTACGAAGAGATCGGTGCAAGGCTTGGCATAAGCGAGGGGAACGTAAAGATCAGGTTTCATCGATGTAAGAAGCAAGCAATTACAATACGGGAGAAAATAACTTGAAACCTTTTCCTTCATCGAACGACTACTTATTGAGACCAAACACAATGTTTAACGGATGGTGAAGCAAAGTGGATAAATCTGAATTACTGGATCTGATACCGCCGTACGTCACGGGAAAGGTGAGTGACGAGGAGAAGGCGGCAATCGAACGGGAACTGCCAAACTCAAAGGAATTGCGAGATGAGATTGCGTTCTGGAGGTCAGCGCGTGTCGCTACCAGGAAAGCTGCTGCTTATTCAGCCGGGGGACATCTGACGAGTGAACAGATTGTCGACTATGTACGGGAAGCGATTTCGAATCCGAAGGAAAAACTAGTGATTGAACGGCACCTTCAAGCCTGCGACTTTTGCGCTGAGGATCTCGAGATTGTAAAACCTGCTTACGAACCGAGTCGTAGCTTCTTTCAGAGAGTGATCGCGCAGACGAAAACAACTCTGAAATTAGTGGGTGAGTTCTTCGTCCCGCCTCAACTCCCCGGTGGGAAGAGAGGTTTGGCGATGGTTCTCAGGCCAATCTATGCGCTTCCCATGCTTGCAGTACTGGTTGTCTCTGGTGTTATCATTTACCAACTGACCAGCCCACAGGAGTATGCAGTGTCATTTGCGCTGCAGTTCCAAACGCAGGACCGTTCTTCCGGTTCCGGTGAAGTGCCCACACTTACCTTGGACAAACGTGCAACTGTTATTCACATGTCTGTTCCCATCCCTCATGCGATTATTCAACCGACCATGGGAAACATTACTTTGACTCTATTTCCTCCCGATGAGAAACCAATTCAGTTGACACAGGGACTTTCGTGGTCAGTTGGAAGCAGCACGTTCGACACCGCCAAAGTCGAGATCCCCGCCTCGATCCTTCATACCATCGGAACCTATTCCCTCCATGCGACCGTAAAATACACTCCAACATCCGAACCTTTCGAGTATAGTTATCGGTTCAAATCGCTGCCTGACTAGTTGCTTAACCGAAGGCTGGTTCCTGCAACGCAGTATTGAGCAAGCGGGCTGCGGCCCGTTGGACATAATCGACAGTGATGATTCCTATGGCGAAACGTAACAAGGAAGAGATGACAGTTCAGTGGAAGATGCGGAGAACTGAGCGGGTGATACGACAACGACGAGAATACTTGCTGCGTGTTTCATACTACCAGTTGAAGAAGAGGTATTGAATGGGGAAACTGGCTCAAACAAAAATCCCCGTCAAAGGAGCGGATTCTCAATTCAATAATTGAATTGAAATCGGCAACGAATGATTTTATAGCGATGTAAGGACCGGGGAGGAACTTTCTTCTCGGACAATCTGCAGTGCATCAGACCAGGTCAATCCTGACGAGCACAACTCTGCAAAGCGCGCTTCCGCATTTGGTGAAAGGACTTGAAGGTAAAGGGTGTCAGCACAAACATCCGGTCGCTCCATTTCCGGCGCGTCGATATTCCACCAAATGCTCTCCCCCAACTCACCAATACAGATTCGTGCAAACATATCCGGATCTGCAAGTCGGCGAAAAACTCCTTTCGTTACATCGCTTGACATATCAATCGTACCTTCCACCCCGTCTTCGAACGTGACTCGAAGACCGTAGTCCGGAAGAGGCTTGGCGGCAATCAATTTAGGAAACATCACTCATCCAGTCCTGTAATTTTGACAAAGGGTTCGTGCCTCGAAGCCGCGCTCCCAGTTTGCAAGGAGTTCGCTTTAATGCTCAATAATGCTCAGTGGTCCATTCAAACACCATTGAACGAACACGAGGCGATGTAGGGAAAAAATCAGCATGGCTTTCAAAGCTTATGGGGAATATTCTTGCGTTGCACCTTATTGCGAATCATCTCCCAAAGGCACGTGAACCAATTATCCACGTTTGTCATGAGAAGAGCGATGAGCAGAAGATTCTCCCAAAAGAAAATATTCAGCAGGAACCAGGAGAGAAAGTGAAAAGGAATTATGACGGCTAACCAAAGTTTGAGAAAACGTGGCAAGATCAGGCACAACGGAGCGAGGAGTTCGAGGAAAGTAATGATCAGAAACCCAACCTTGAGAATGAGGACAAGCATAGGATGCCGCAACACCCACAGACCAAGTGACCACCCGTCAGCGTCCAACCCGGATAGAGAGCCAAGCCAGAACGGCAAGCTATCATCAAAGAAAATGGCGGGCGCGGCGTGAACCAACCGGTACGCACCAATTGCACAATACGGAAGAACCACCAGCAGCGTCATAGTGAGAAGCGCACCCGCGTACGTTTGCGGAGATGATACGGGCTGTTTTCGCTTCGGCCACGAAAAACCATCAGCCGCAGGAAAGACAGCCAGCGCATACACACAAAACAACAGACCCAGCTCCTGATGGTTGACAAATGTAAAGCTCCGCACCAACCCCTGATGCACAGTCAACAATATCGCGGCGATAACAGCGATTAGCCGGTACGGCTTTACGCCGATCATTGCCAATATTAACGTCAGAACAAGAAAGACTTTGAATGCTGAGAGTATGTTTGCATCGAGAAGCCATTGCCACACACCGGTCGGAACGAGCCGAAGGACGCCGGAAGGTTTGAAGATGGAGAACGGCAGTTCCGCCAAAAAGAAAAATGGATCCGGAATTATTTTTACGAGCCAGATCAAAAATACACAAGCTCTCACAAATCCAAGTGTTTGCCGACGGACATGTTCGTTGATCATTCGCCGGCCTGCCGGATATTAAAGCGCCAGAGAATCCGGGGTTCGCTCATATACTCACCCGGATCGGGATGAAGATGAACCGTCCTTCTCGTCACGATGATTGATTCCAACTGACGATCCGGGAACCTGCGATTGTGGAGTCGCCCTAACGCTCGAAGAGTTTCTTCCAGTTGCACCCGCAACTCCGCTTCTCGCTTTGGATCATTTTGCGAGTTCAGACTTCCAATCTGTCGATACAGCTTGGACACGATCCTATCCGCCGCCATGGAAGAAAAGAGGCGGGACGGGACTAATGGCGCCACTTCACCATTTTGCGTTATGCCCGTGTACTCGTACACAAACGGATCGCCCGACTGCGACATCCCATACATACTCCACGTGACAAAAGGAAAACTGTTGACAGATGCGAGATGACCAACGAGCACAAGCGACAACAAAACGCCTATGAACATTTTGTGGCGGGTTCCGAGACTGATAAGAAGTCGTGTGAGGGGTTTATGCCTTGAGAGTGGATACAACACCGCAAGGATCAACACGGCTTCGATAATTCTCGTGAGCATACCCGTGATTTTTCTGTTGCTGAAGATGGAGGGGATTGTACACGCAGAAGGTAAAGAATAGGGCGTTCACTAACAAAAATCCCGTCTCCCCGAAGGGGTCCTTCGGACAACTTTCGTCAAGACGGGATTCATAATCTGCGGCAATAGCTATTCCTACTCGAAACACACTGGTTTTATCGTAACAAAATGTGTGGCCCGCGAGGACAAAAAAACAAAGACTCTAGAACTCCGCGCTCACGCCGATGGATGGAAGGATTCCGATCGCACTGTCGTCGAACTCCGCTCTCTGTTCGCGCGCATTCCAGCGAACACCAGCGGAGAACTTGTTGTTATAGATGTTTTGAATGTCGAGATACGTGATCAGATTCCATGACATGAAGTTCCAGCGCCGATCAACACGGAGGTCGAGACTATGCGCGCTTTTTGTCCGAAGAGTATTGTACGCTGATGCATCCTGAGTACCGTTGTTGTTGAACGGTGTGTAAGGCTGTCCGGAGGAAAAACGAAATTTCATGCTCGCTTCCCATCGCTCATCAAACCGATAGCCTCCGCTGAGATTGACAAGGACTCGCTGATCGTAAGCGCCGGGTCGCTCGATCCCGTCAAGCGCGGTGAAGTTCGTCCGACTGTAGGTGAGACTGAGAATTCCGTAGAGCGGCATTTCCGATGACTTCTTCTGAATGAGTAACTCAACGCCTTGTGATTGACCTTTCCCCTCACTCACAAGTCTGTCAAACCCGTACGAATCAAAGTTTTCATCTGTCCCGCCAAAGCCACCACCGGTATTTGCGAGCACGAGATACGGACGCGTAAGACTTGCCGGATAACCGGAATATTTTTTGTAGAATCCTTCAAGCCGAATCTTGAGATCAACGTTCAGTAGGTGTTCCGCGCTGAGAATATATTGGTCTACGCGCAGATCCCGCAGCCCGCGGTTCGCGGTGTTGGCAACAAGCCAGATATACGATGGACTTTGTCGGTACACGCCAGCACTGACCGCAACGCTGGTGAGTGGAGATATTGAATATGTGAGTGATGCCCGCGGCGAGACATATGTTTTTGTATCTAGCAGACTGAAATAATCAAGACGGCCGCCGAGAATCAGCTCGAACTTGTCGAGCAGGTGTTGCGACAACTGTGCGTAGGTCGCAGCTTTGAATCCTGTTGATGCGTAGCCCTGAACATTGATGTTGAGTATATCGCCGTAGGATGTTGCAAAGTCGGGCAACGCCAGTTCCGAAGTGAAGCGAATCAATTTGTATTGAGCACCAAATGAAAGATCCGTTGTCGTGCTTGGCTTCAGCAGCAGATCGGCACGAAGACTTGTCTCCCCTTCTTTCGATCTGTTTATAAAAATAGGATTGAGAAGCGAGTCACGCTGAATGCCGTTGTAATTGCTAAACGTCCGACCGAGCGTGGCACGAAACAGCCCTTTAGTAAAGACGTGTTGCCATGATACACCTGTTGCATACTGTCGTTGTGCAGTCCCAAGAATTCGGGAATTGTCGAAGCGGGCATCGTTATCGTCGTTCAGAAAACTCACATCGTCGATCGCTCCCAACGCAAGAAATGTAACGCTGTTGGATCCATTGATGTTGTATGACACTCTGCCGAGAAAATCCCAATACTCCGGGACGAAACTAAAGCCTGCTGCTTTGAATATGAAGTCGAGATAACTTCTCCTCGCAGAGAAAATGAAGGAACTTTGCTCATTGAACGGACCGTGAAGATTAAGTCCGAACTGACTTGCTGCGATTGTTGCTTTTCCACCGATCTTGTCATGCCTGCCATCTTGCAAATCAATTGTGAGAACGGAAGAGAGCTTGTCTCCGTAACGCACGCCGAAACCGCCGGTAGAAAACGCAGTCTCGCGAACAAAGTCGAGGTTGATGTAGCTGAGCGGACCGCCGCTTGCGCCTTGTGTTCCAAAATGGTTGATGTTTGGGATTTCAATATTATCGACCACGAATAGATTTTCTGATGGCGCCCCACCGCGCACCACCAGATCGTTTCTTCCAGGTTGCGCCTGAGCAACACCGGGGAGAACGGAAATTGCTCGCACCACGTCTTCAAAGCCGCCGGGTGAGCGACGGATCTCTTCATAGGATAGCCGTTGTGCACTGACAGGCTCATCCGGAGTTCTCTGAAAATAACTCGCACTTACTTCAACCTCATCACTACTGATGACAGCATCCTCAAGCCGAACAACCAACTCAACAGACCGTGCAGCAGCGACTACAACGTCGGTAACGATCAACGGTTTGTACCCAACCGCTGAGACGCGCACTTGGTACGTTCCGACCGGTACAATTGAAATCACGAATCTACCTTGTACATCCACTGCCGCACCAAGCGTGGAGTTCAAGACAACAACATTTGCTCCGGCAATCGGCTCTTGAGTTAACTCCGTGACGACAATTCCACTAAGTGAACCCGTGGGTGTCTGACTAAACACGTTCGGAATCAGACTCAAGTGTGCAACGACGCAGGAAAGCACTGTTAACAAGGAGAGCCTCATCAGCGAGCCTCTCGTAGATTAGAATACACCAATTTTGTTTTCTCGATTCGATTCGGACTCTCGAACTTCGATTGGATGATACGTGCCCTGTATTCGAAAATGTTGTTGAGCTGAGAACGAACAAAAAGCGCATGAGCAAGTTGACCCAAAAAGCCAAAAGGAAGGGCGTACCGGACTTCGTCTGTCACAAGCGTTCCATCTGAGAATTCAATGAATGAGTGTGTGTGCTGCCAATACTTGTACGGGCCTTTCACCTGTTCGTCAACAAACATTCGCCCGGCTTGATAATCGGTGATTAACGTTCGCCAACCGAGTCGCAGCCCCAATACTTTAATCGTATAGTCGATCACCGCGTCCTTCTTCATGAGAATTGGAGAAGGAGTAATGATCTGAAATCCCAACTTGGGAGGCGTGAGGAGGGAGAGGTTTTCCGGCGTTTCGAAGAATGCAAATACATCCCTCACAGGGCGCGGAATGAAGACGTGTTTCTTCAGGACAAATGTTTTCGGCATGGAGAAATTTTATTCAAATGTTGAACAAACGTGTTGATATGGCTAACAACTTAAAGCAAATGACGGCAGCGTTCATCCCAAGGAGATAAGCGCTGCCCATCATGAGAATTGAATTTATGACGAGAGCTCTTAATTCAAAACGGCTGCCGATACTACGCTTTTACTGCAGACCACTGCTTTGACTTCCATGTAACCGCCTGGTATACAGCAGCGAGCCCAACGAGGCTATAGACAATGCGGCTTAGCGTTACACTATTTCCACCGAAGATTGCCGCGACCAAGTCGAACTGAAAGAACCCCCAGAGACCCCAATTCAATCCCCCGACGACAATCAGGATGGTGGTAATAACTTCAAATGCTTTCATGATACTACTCCTTATGATAAGGTTGTTGAATGTGTTGTGTCTTGTTTGTTGTGTCTATGAACGTCTTGGAAATTTTTTCTTCGGCCCAGGTTTTAGTTGAAAAACATCGCGAACATAAGAAAGCATCTCAGTGGTTGAATGCGCGATGAAGTCACACGCCGGTTTAACATCGCTCGTCGTTTCAACGAAATGTCCGCCTATGACGAGTTTCCCTCCACGAGAATGAGTCAGAGTCTTTAATCTGCGCGTCGCTGCGACGAAATCCGCTTGTGAATTGAGAATTGAAACAGACAAACAGACCAGCTCGACCTTCTTTGATCGAATGAACGTCATGAGAGTATCTATCGGAGTGTTCGCCCCGATGAAATGGACTTTCCATCCTTCAGTCTCCAGC
>JBBRUI010000133.1:0-11541 GCA_038247945.1 Bacteroidota bacterium
GAATGGATTTGCCGATGCAGATTCGGGATGGCAATACTGGATTGCACCGGATGGTGGCAATGATGGACGTTCCTACTTCCCCGGTTCCGGTGTAACAACTGAACAAGCCCGCACCGGAACTTCTTCGTTGAAGATTGCAGCACCGGTTGGCCGCCCCTCGGGTGAACTGATTTATTTCACAGAGACTGTGCAGGTCCCGGCAAATAGTTCCGGCAAGCAATATGTTCTGAGCGCCTGGGTAAAAACGGGAAGCATCAAAAAAGACTCGGTCTTCAACTCCTCATATGCGTTGGGCTTCACATGGACATGGCATACAAAACTGTTTGCCGATGCGGGAGGATGGAATGAAGTCGGTTCCGGCGATTATCGTTTCGTGTTGAAAGATACGTCATCCGACTGGACGCAATACCAGGTGATTATTACCGTTCCTGATAATGCAGTGCGGGCAGTTTCTGTTCGTCCGCGTGCATATCCGCTGTGGACTGGTGTAGCGTACTATGATGACTTCGAACTTTCTCCGCTCAATGCTACCAACATAGTGCAAAATGTTGCCGGCTTCGAAAAAGGAAAGCCATCGTTGTGGAATGCCGAACCCGGAACAAGCGGCGCCACACTGACCTGGGCTTCCGATCAAGTGTACGGGGGAACCCGTTCACTGAAGATCGTAAAACCGTCGACCGGTTCAATGGCCCGCTGGATGTCCACCAACATGGTTCGCTATTGGGTTGATAATATTCCCAAGAACGTCGATATCAAACTTGGCGCGTATGTTAAGACGAGCGGCGTGAACACCGCGCCTGCGAACGATGCAGCTCGCTGGCAGTTGAAGTTCTGGTTCTATGATACACTCGGTGCGCTCATTGGCGGTCAGCCGTTCCCTCTTAATTTTGACCAGACAATTGCGACACGTGATTGGTACGCTGATACGAATGGCGTTGGAACAGTAAATCTTCCAGTGAACGCATTCCGCATGATGGTCTCCGTTGAAGGCGGAGCAAATGCGACAGGAACCGTATGGGCAGATAACTTCATCCACGTTGGCCGCGCCAGTGCATGGGCGGGACAGAACTGGAATGGATTTGCCGATGCAGATTCGGGATGGCAATACTGGATTGCACCGGATGGTGGCAATGATGGACGTTCCTACTTCCCCGGTTCCGGTGTAACAACGGAACAAGCCCGCACAGGAACTTCTTCATTGAAGATTGCAGCACCGGTTGGCCGCCCTTCGGGTGAGCTGATTTATTTCAACGAAACTGTTGCCGTCCCGGCGAACAGCTCGGGGAAGAAGTACGTGTTAAGCGCCTGGGTAAGAACAGGTAGCATCAAAAAGGACTCGGTCTTCAACTCCTCATATGCGTTGGGCTTCACATGGACATGGCATACAAAACTGTTTGCCGATGCGGGAGGATGGAATGAAGTCGGTTCCGGCGATTATCGTTTCGTGTTGAAAGATACGTCGTCAGGCTGGACGCAATACCAGGTGATCATCACTGTTCCTGATAATGCAGTGCGCGCAGTTTCTGTTCGTCCGCGTGCATATCCGTTGTGGACAGGCGTTGCGTACTACGATGACTTCTCAGTCAACGGAGTCGATTTTGTCACTTCGGTTGGTGATGATCCAAGACCAATCAGCTCCACAATTCCATCAGACTTTAAGTTGGAACAGAATTACCCCAATCCGTTCAACCCATCTACAACCATCAATTACGACCTCAAGTCAACGAGCCAGGTACGTCTCGACATCTACAACATCGTCGGACAGAAAGTACGCACGCTCGTCAACGATTTGCAGTCTGCAGGTCAGTGGAGCGTTGTATGGAACGGCAAGAGTGAGTTCGGAACACAGGTTGCAAGCGGTATCTATTTCTACCGACTTGAAACACCGAACGTTGTCCTTACACGCAAAATGGTCCTCATGAAGTAATTTCAATCGGGGCGCGGCTTTTGCTGCGCCCCTTTTTTTATTCAACTTTTTTTTGAGTGAGGAATGAACCGAACATTTCTACTTCTCGTACTCTGCATGTTTTTCTTCTCTCCATTAGCACTTCTTGCAGGCACATCAGGAAAGATTGCTGGAAAAGTGACAGATGCTTCTTCGAAGGAAGGCCTCATTGGTGTCAACATTCTGATCGATGGTACGAAGCTTGGCGCTTCCACCGATGTTAACGGTCAGTATGTCATTATCAATGTCCCACCCGGTTCGTATACCCTGGCCACATCTTCCATTGGATATCATCCTGCACGAATAACAAAAGTGCAAGTCTCCATCGATCTCACAACGACAATCAATTTTGAGCTGAAGGAAACGTCGGTCGCGCTCGGCGAGGAAATAACTGTTGTGGCAGAACGGCCGATGATACAGAAAGACCTCACATCTTCGTCGTCGAAAATCAGCGCCGAACAAATCAAAGCGTACCCGGTGGAAGATATCGGCGCGCTGATCAACTTGCAGGCAGGCGTTGTCGAAGGGCATTTCCGCGGTGGTCGAAGCGGCGAAGTGCTCTATATGATCGATGGCATTCCCGTGACCGACGCGTATTCAGGCAGATCCGGAGTAACTGCAGAGACAAATTCGATTCAAGAGCTTGAAGTTATCAGCGGAACATTCAATGCCGAATACGGACAAGCGCTCTCGGGCGTCGTGAACCAGGTAACGAAGGACGGCGGCGAAAAAATAGAGGGAAATGTTTCGGCGTACACCGGCGATTACATAAGCTCGCACACAGATCTTTTCCCGAACATCAAGCGTGTGCGGCCGCAGGATATTTATAATGTCGATGGAAACCTGAGCGGATCGTTATTTCCCGGAGCGACTTTTTTTATTTCCGGCAGGCTGTACTATAACGACGGGCATCTCTACGGCATCCGCACATTCCTGCCAACCGATCTTTCCGATTTCAGCTCGGACAACCCGTCGCAGTGGATTGTCAGAAAATCAGGAGATGGAAGTTATGTTCCGATGAATCCGGACAAACGCTGGACAACGCAGGCGAAGCTGACATTTGGTTTGTTCGGCGATGATAAGCTTCGACTCAATTTTCTTCATCAGCAAAACGATTCGCGCCGCTACAATCATGCATACAAATACAATCCCGACGGAACGTACTTCAACCACGTGAAAGGGAATCTCGCCAGCCTCACCTACACCAAAGTCTTTAGTGCGACAACGTACTTTGAGGGGAGCGGCGCCTGGTTCAGCAATCGCGAAGATTCATATGTGTATGAAGATCCATTCGACCCCCGGTTCCCGGATTATACGCGAGCGCTTGCAACGGGTGGCTCATCATTCCTGACCGGCGGAGCGGAAAACCTTCACTCGCATCGCGAGTCACGCTATCTGGGCGGCAAGGCCGACCTTGTCAGTCAGATTACACAAGAGCATCAACTGAAGCTTGGCGTTGAAGCGAAAGTCCATCGCATCTGGATTCACAACTTCGGCATCCGGAACGACCAAAGCACGAACTTCAAGCCGCAGCCTGCGGAATTTGGCAGCTCGCAGTTTGCCCACACGATTCTCCGTCCGCTGCAATTGTCGGGCTACATTCAGGACAAGATGGAGTTCAAAGATTTTATTGTGAACCTCGGCGCCCGGTTCGACTTTTTCAATCCCAAAGGAAAAGTTCTCGTGGAACAGTTGCGCCTGAGCTCATCTCCACAGCTTGTGAATGCAGGAACGGAGAGTCAGATCAGTCCGCGCATCGGCATCTCCTATCCGGTTACGGACCGGGGCGTGCTTCATCTTTCGTATGGACATTTCTTTCAGGTCCCGCAATTCGATTTGATGTTTTTGAATCCCGCCTACAACATCAATGCAACCACGGCTTTTCAGGTCGGAAATCCGGGGTTGAAATCGCAGCGCACTGTTGCCTACGAACTTGGATTGCAGCAACAACTCACCGCTGAAATCAAGATGGACGTGACAGGCTACTACAAAGATTTTAGGAATCTTGTCGGGACTGAAGTATTCGATATCGGGAACGGGAACCTGTACGCTCAATACGTGAATCGCGATTACGGAAACGCAAAAGGCATTATTCTTTCTTTGGAGAAAAGACACACCAAGGGATTCTCTGCAACGCTTGACTATACGTTCCAGATTGCCCAGGGCAATGCTTCCGATCCGAATTCTGTTTTCCTCGACAATCAAACAAGTCCCCCACGGGAAAGTCAGAAGCAGCTTGCGCCTCTCGATTGGGACCGCAAGCATTCATTGAACATCACCGCGACGGTCGGCACGTTGGAAGACTTTACGATGACGGTTATTGGAAAATTGGGATCGGGATTGCCGTACACGCCGTCGCTTTCCAACCAGCGCACAGGCCTGGTGAACAGCGAGAACCGGCCAACGACTGTGGCAGTGGATCTATACGTGACGAAATATTTCGACTTCTTCGGCAGCCCGATAAACGTCTTTGCTAAAGTCTATAATGTGTTCGATACAAAAAATGAGCTTGATGTTTTCTCCGACACGGGCAGGGCGGGGTACAGTGTTCAGGCGGGATTCGAGGGCCGCCCTCGCGGCATTAACACAATTTCCGAATACTATACGCGTCCCGAATTCTACTCCGCACCGCGGCAGGTGATTCTCGGTCTTGGCATATCATTGTGAGCGACGAATGAAAAACTATCAACGTACTTTGGTTGTGAAAACTTCTGTACTCCTGTTGTTGATGTTGCCAGTCTCATCAATGTTTGGACAACGCTTCATTGATCCGAACAAAGGCAATATCATCTACACAAAAAAAGGAATCATGGACGGCAACAACGTCCGCACGATCTACCTGAACCATGGAGAGATCGCTCTCTATCCTAACCAGCCCTCCGGCGAATGGCCAAAGGGTACGGGACACACGTACATCGATGGCATTTCTGTCATTGTCCAGGCGGAAACCCGCGACTCGTTGGGCAGGATAATTCATCCTCTGGAGACGAATTACCGCGAGTTCATCCGGAAAGATCCTGTCACGGGAGTTCCGTGGGGATGGGAACCGTTGCCCGGCTACGCAAACGCGACACAGAATGAACCTGCAATAAGCAACAAGCCCGGAACGTGGCCATCCACCTGGCCTGACCGTTCACAGGAATGGAATGGGCTGTGGAATGGTTTCTTTGGGCGGGGAATTCAGAACGCCGATCTCGAAACATATTTCAGGATGGATGACGCGGCGGACAAACAGTACGCGTATCGCCCTGTGCCGTCAGACCCTGATCGCGGCGGGCTCGGTCTACAGGTTGCAGCCCGTGCATTTCAGTGGTCGCAGGTGCTGGCGTCGGACGTGATCTTCTGGTATTACGAAATCACCAACATCGCCGCGCAGGATTACACGAAAACAGTCTTCGCGCAATACATCGACTGGGGAATTGGCGGCACGGAGGATTCGAGCGATGACCGCGGTTTGTTCGACAAGGAACTCGACATTGCGTACGCGTTTGATGGAGACGGCCTTGGCCAGCCGGGAAATTGGTCACCCGTCGGTTATGCAGGCTACGCGTTCCTTGAAAGTCCGGGCATCGCGGTGAACGGCATCGATGACGATGACGACGGCATACGTGAAGAGCTGCGCGACAACGATGCTGGTACAAAAATTACAGGCGCACAAAACGTCATCACCTACATTCGCAATACTTACAATGTCCCGAAGTTCATGGCGTTCTACAGTCTTGACAGTCTTTCGGAAGTGCCGGCGGTGCAGCAGGGATTTGGATGGACGGGCGACGAGAATATGAACTGGCGCAGCTTTACCGACCTGAATAATAATGCACTGTGGGATAACGGTGAACCGTTGAACGATGACGTTGGCGCGGACGGACTTGGTCCGTTCGACGCAGCATACACAGTGCCCGATCCGGACGGAACGCAGGGCGACGGCAAGCCTGAGCAGGGCGAACCCGCTTTTGGCATTCTCGACAAAGATGAATCCGATCAGATTGGTTTAACGGGCTTCAGTATTTTCCCTGTTCACTTTTACGAGCTGCACAATGACGAACAAAATTGGCAGGTGCTCACGACGCCGATTGATACGACCGGGTTTCAGCAGCTTAACAACGTAAACCTCGGGATGTATTTTTCTGCGGGCGCTCGTCCTCTGGGCTCTTTTCCCGGCAACTTATTCCCTTTGCGGCGTCTTGCGACCGAACGGTTTTCGATGGCAATGCTTTTCGGGAATGACAGGAATGATCTTGTTCGAAGAAAGAAAACCGTTCAGCAAATCTATAACGCAAATTATCGTTTCGCAAAACCACCGGATCTGCCACGGGTTACTGCAGTTCCCGGCGATCGCAAGGTGACGCTGTATTGGGATGATAAAGCGGAAGCATCGTACGATCCGTTCTTGCGCGAGCACGACTTTGAAGGATATCGGATTTATCGCAGCACCGACCCGAATTTTCTTGAGAGCCTGCTGATCACCGATGCCTACGGGAAGAAAACATATCGCAAGCCGCTTGCCCAGTATGATTTGAAGGATGGAAGGAAAGGCCTGCAGCCAATCGATGTCAACGGAGTGAAGTTTGATCTCGGCAACGACACCGGCTTGCGCCACACGTACGTTGATACGGATGTGCAGAACGGTCAAACCTATTACTATGGCGTGGTCTCATACGATTACGGATTTGTGACAACAACCGCGAACGGCATTCAAGACGGAATTCCTCCGTCCGAATCAACAAGTATCATCAACGCAGATATCAACGGTAACACGAAGGCGGATATCAACACGGCCGTGGTTGTGCCGCGAGCCCCGACTGCAGGATATGTCGCCCCCGGAGTTGACGGGGAGATTCTACATGCCGGCTCAGGAACCGGACGATTGGACGTGGCAGTATTGAATCCGGATTTGTTGAAGAACGGTCACCAATATAAGATCGTCTTCACAAACAACTCGCCATTTCAGAACAGTCCGAACCCGACATTCAAAATGACCGATGAGACGGACGGTCGGATCCTCATAGAGAATAGACCCGTCGTTGCCGTAGGAGAAGAAACCCCAATCGTCGATGGATTTATCGGCTACGTGTACAACGACTCAACAGTCGAGATCAATCAGAACAAAACAAAGTGGAACAACACCAACGTGCTGACCACGACAGTCCGCCTGGATCCAAGCGGCGGGTTTACACTTCTCAACGTAAAGTATCCCGCGGAATTTGAGGTGAGGTTTTCGAGCGGAATTGTCGATACATCCACCGGACAAATATTTTTCGGCGCACCGCCCGCTAAGCCTGTGAACTTTACAGTATTCAACACCACCGAGAACAAGAAAGCGAAATTTCTGTTTTACGATCCCGATGATAACAACCTGTTCACACCCGGCGACCGGATTATTATTGTGTATGGAGACAGTCTTGGCAAGCCACCTGAGTCTGGAAATTATCGCAGCACATGGAGCGTGCAGGTATACACCGATTCTGCACGGCCGAATCTCCGTGCGCCGCAAGCCGGCGATGTGCTGACGATCTCCACACTGAAACCATTCCGCACCGGCGAAGCATTTCAGTTCAGGATTCGTTCACCGCAGACGGATTTGAAGAAAGCGAAGTCCGACCTCGACAAGATTGCTGTCGTTCCGAATCCGTACGTCGGGGCCGCATCATGGGAGCCGCCGAATTTGTTCCGTGCCGGACGCGGTGAGCGGAGAATTTATTTCGTGAACCTGCCTGCGAAGTGTTCGATCCGCATTTATACGACACGCGGTGCGCTTGTCCAAACGCTTCAGCATGATGCAACAGTCGAAAACGGACAGGAGCCCTGGAATCTTGTAACGAAAGATGGCATGGACCTCGCCTACGGCGTCTACATCTTCCACATTGATGCACCGGGTATTGGCGAGAAGATTGATAAGTTTGCAATAATAAAATAGTGAACCTTCGTCACGCTGAATATTCGTCACGCTGAGCGCAGCGTAACGAAGTGAGCCGAAGTCGAAGCGTCTTAGCGGCTGCACATATGGACACTCTTCGACTTCGGCTCGCCAACATCGGGCGATCCTGCGCTCAGAGTGACGCTCAACGTCTTGGGATAAACTTGTTAAAGGAGAAATCCTTGTGAAAAAAAACGTACTACGTATACTTTGTCTCTGGTTTGCCTCTTTGTTGTGCCTTACACAATCAACCGGGCAGAACGTCTCGAAGTCGGGAACGACCGCTGCTGTGTTTCTCGAAATCCCCGTTGGTGCCCGGGCAATGGGTATGGGAAACGCATTCGTTGGCACCGCGAACGACGTGACGAGTCTCTACTGGAACAATGCCGGCGTTGCCCGGCTTGTGCGCAACGAGGCGATCTTTACGCACAGCGAGTGGATCGCTGAAATGAAATTTGATTATGCCGCGCTTGCTCTGCCGCTCGAAGATGTCGGCACGCTGGGATTGAGCTTTACATCGCTTTCCATGGACGATATGATCGTCCGGACTGTTGAGAAGCCGGATGGAACGGGTGAACGATTCAGCGCGGGAAGTTTTGCGGTTGGTGTTCACTACGCCCGCAATCTGTCGGAAAAATTCTCGATCGGCTTTACGGCGAAATATATTTCCGAGAAAATATGGGATATGCAGGCGCAGGCGTTCGCCGTTGATGTCGGGACGCTCTTCACGACAAACTTCCTCAACGGTATGCGTATCGGCGCGCAGATTTCCAATTTCGGCACCGATATGAAGTTGTCGGGGCGCGACACGCGAACGTTCCATCCGATCGATGCCACAAAAACGGGAAGCAACGACCGCATTCCGCAGAATATCGAACTCGATAGCTGGCACCTGCCGTTAAATTTTCAATTCGGCATTGCGGTCGATGCAATCAAATCCGAAGACCACATCATTACGGTTGAGGTGGATGCCCTTCACCCTTCAGATAACTACGAAAGCATAAACGTTGGCGCGGAGTACGGCTTCAGCAATACATTATTTTTTCGCGGCGGATATCAATCTCTTTTCCTTACGGACAGAGAGGGCGGCTTATCGTTCGGTGCGGGCGTTCTTGCCAGCCTTTTTGGAGACGAAATCAAGGGCCGCTTCGATTATGCGTACACCGATTTTGGCAGACTGAAGGCAGTGCATGTGTTTGCACTGTCGGTTCTTTTTTAGAGACGCAATTGACTTGGAAAAATCTTTTTCACTTCACATTTTTTACCATCGCTCTCATCGGTTGTTCGGAGAAGAAAGATTCTCCGAGCTCTTCGACTGTTGCCTCCGTTGAACTGACCTACTGGCCTGCCCCCAACCAACAAGAAGTTCAGCTTGCCGATACTTTAGTGAAGCGATGGAATCGCCTTCATCCGGATATTCAGGTCCGCATGCAACCGATCCCCGTCAGCCAATCCACTGAAGAAGTTCTGCTCGCCGCTATTGCCGGCAAAACAACTCCCGACGTTTGCTCGAACATCTGGCCCGGAGCGTTGCACGAGTACACGCAGGCCGGCGGCATCATTCCTCTCGATCAATTCTCCGACTTCGATTCCATTGCCACAGAGCGCATTCCTCGCGAACTTCTAAAAACGTTTCAGGGAACCGATGGTCATTTCTACCAATTTCCGTGGAAGACCAATCCTGTGATGATGTTTTACAACAAACGTTTGCTGCGCGAAGCCGGAGCTGCGACGGTTCCGCGTACGTATTCAGAATTTCTTGCAGCAGGAAAAAAAGTTTCGCGTGATACCGATGGTGACGGTCGGATTGATATCTGGATGGGCGAGCGCGATATCCGCCCGATCTGGTGGCAGCGGTTATTTGATTTCTTCCCGTTCTATATTGCAGCGTCCGGCGGCAAGACGTTGTTCGAAAACGGCAGCGTGGCGTTTGGAAACAAAGCCGCGGAAGAAGTTCTCGCGTTTTTCCAGCAGTGTTACGCGCAACGGTTGTTCCCGCGAACATTCTTTCAGGGGGGCGACCCGTTTTTTCTCGAACAGAAAGCAACACACTTCAGCGGTCCGTGGCAGGTTGCAGCAATCCAAAAATTTGCGCCGAACATGGAGTACGGTGTTGCGCCGTTGCCTGTTCCCGATGACCATCAGGGTCCCGTGTACACATCCGGCGACTACAAGAACATCGCGATCTTTGGCAACACAAAGCATCCCCGCGAAGCGTGGGAGTTTGTCAAGTTTCTTGTCACGGCAGAGCACGACATGATGTTGCTGGAATTATGCAATCAGATTCCCGTCCGCGGCGACTTGTTGACGAATCCGTTATTTGCTGATTACTTCAAACGCAATCCGGTGATGGTGAGTTTTGCCGAGCAGGCCGTGTATACACGCAGCATGGATACAGCGCCCGACCTGAAAGAAATCTTCGACGGCATTTCACAAGAGTACGAGATGTCCGCAGTGTACGGAAAGAAAACTCCGGCCGAAGCAGTCAAGGACGCGGTTAAACGTGCGCAGCTTATTGTGGATTGGAACAAATGACAACCGCTGCTAACATAGTACGGGCATTCAGGCAAAGCGACAAACACGGTTTCTGGTTCGTTTCGCCGTATGTGATTTTCTTTCTCGCGTTCGTCGCGTACCCGCTGGTGTTTTCGTTTATCCTCATCTTCCATCGCTGGAACATCGTCACGCCGATGGAATGGGTTGGATTGAAGAATTTTTCACGTCTGTTGAACGATCCCCTCTTCTTTAAGTCGATTACCAACACGCTGACTTTTTTGCTCATTCACATCCCGCTGCAAATCGGCATTGCGCTGATGTTTGCACTGCTCCTGAACACGAAGGTGAAATTGCGCGGCTTCTTCCGTGCGCTTTATTTTCTGCCGGTTATCGTCTCAGGCGTCGCAGTCACAATTCTCTGGCAGCAGTTGTACTCGTACGATTACGGTGTTCTGAATACGCTGCTGCGCTCGGCCGGACTTCCATCCGTGCCGTGGCTGATTGACTCGTCGTGGGCGATGCCGTCCGTTGCGATCATGGCAACATGGAAGAACGTCGGCATTTACATCGTGCTGTTTCTTGTCGGACTGCAAAATATTCCCGGCGAGTTATACGAAGCCGCAAGCCTCGATGGTGCGTCGAAGTTAAAACAATTCCGGCACATCACACTGCCAATGTTGAATCCGACGGTTGTCGTCATCATCGTTCTCTCCACCATCGGCGGATTTTCGTTGTTCATCGAGCCGTACGTTCTTACCGGTGGCGGACCGATGCAGAGCACGCTCTCGGGAATGTTGTACATCTACAATCAGGCATTCTACTTCAACCATATGGGTTATGCAGCGACGCTTGGTTTTGTATTTGCGCTCGTCATTCTCGTGGTGGTGCTTGTCCAGCGAAAAGTTGTAGAGACGGAGGCGACCTGATAACATGGAAAAACCTGTTTCGGGATGGGTTAAAACCCCCGCAAGTATTGTCGAGAAATTGTATCCACATCCTAAAGGACGTGGCTATAGCGGGCTGTCCCCAAAGAAATTTCTAGTCATTGCGAGTTTATTCACCGCGCCAACAGCAGGCGTGGATATTTGGGGAAATGACACAGCAATAATCGTCAGCCTGAGCGCAGTGAGTGTTTTGCGCGAACGGAGTCGAAGGCTGCTCTGAGCACCCTTCGACTTCATCC
>JBBRUI010000134.1:0-11479 GCA_038247945.1 Bacteroidota bacterium
CCGACTATCGTACAACACAACGGCATCGCCTGTATTATTGAGAGATGGAAAACCGGAGACGTTCAATACTCTTGACCTGATTTCCGGATGAATATCAACCAACGCTGCCGAGTCTCGCGTAAGTAGAATGTAGCCGCCTGCAGGAATGAGTACATTTTGATTGGTAAGGATATGTTTCGAGGTCACCAAATTATCCGAAACCAACCAGCCTTTCAGATTGACAGAGTCCGGGCGTGTATTGTACAACTCCACCCATTCAGGCTCCGTGCCGGCGGGAGCGTACATGATTTCGTTCACCACAATACTCCGGAGTCGATAACCAATATTTAAAGCGGCGTTCCGCTGATTGTTCGAAAGATTCTGATCGGGAGCGTAAATAACTTTTGCAATCACGAGCCGTGAAGAAGCAGAAAATATTCTAAGATTTGCGCTGAGCTCGATGGAATCTTGTGAGGCAACGATGGAACTACTCTGCACCGTCGCCCGCAACTCCGATGGCTGTGGAATCGAATCGTTGTTTGCATCGACATAGAACTCCGCTAAGAAATTTTGTGCATTTTGTTGTCCGACATTTTTTATCTTTGCAAAAGCGAACACTGAATCCGTTTCAATGGGAAAGAAAGGTTGAAATCGAACGCCGGTCACTGATAGATCTGCCGATGCTCGCGCACTTATCATTACATCATCAATTCGAAGTGTCCCCGTGTTCCCGGAACCATCAGCCAGGACACGCCATCTGATCTTCACAGCGTGGCCGGTCGACAGGACAGGCGGAAGATTCAACTTGATTTGAACGTAGGAATTTGGCAACGTGTTAGTAAGCGAGTCACCGAGGCGCAACGGGAACGTCGCACCGCTATCGAGCGAAGCCTCGACCAACATCCTTGCATTGTGTGTTGCAGACCTGCGAATGTAGAACACCATTGAATCCGGCACGACTCCCGAGAAATCAAACGTCGGAGAAATCAGTGATTGGGTTATTGTCGCATTGGTTGAACCAACAGAGGCAGGAGCCGAGCGCGGCGTTGTGGTGCCGGTTGTAAAATCATTCGTTCCCAGAATTCTATTTTGTGTCGAACTCCATCCCGGCGGCAATGCAGGTGGTGAAACAGAATCAAAGTTTTGCACGTACGGAAAGTCAGATACCTGTGCAACGACGGGTGTGAAGCAACCCACCAGCGCCGGAACACAGAGACACCAGAATGATCGTCGATTCATTTCGTGATTGAACTTATACATCCTATGGAAAACAGCAAGCGAATTCTTGTCGCGGAAGACGAGCCCGGTTTACGCATGGTGGTGGAATCTGAGCTCACCCGCGCCGGTTATGAAGTGGGCACTGTAAACAATGGACTTGATGCCATTAGCAAACTTTCCAAGGAAAAATTTGACTTAGCAATACTCGATATATTGTTGCCCGGAAAATCGGGGCTTGAAGTGTTGCAATTTATTCGCCACCGGCGTCTGGCCACCCGCGTTATCATGCTCGCCGGTATGGAAGGGATTTCCGCCGCGATCAAAGCGATTAAATTAGGCGCCGATGACTACCTCCCCAAGCCCTTCGATGCCCAATATTTGCTTACCTCAATCCGGACGGTGTTGAAGCAGCGGCGGTAATCTTGCTGTCGGACAAAATACTTTTCCATTGAACATCTGTCTATCAGGAAATTCCTGAGACAGGCTTCGAAATTCCTGAGGGGGATACTATTCATTGCAGATAAAACACAAAAGGCGACTCTTTCGAGTCGCCTTTGATTTCTTAATATAATGCTTTTGATAACAGTGCTAATTAACATCAGTCTCAGTACAACGGAATGAAGTGAAGCGGAGTCGAAGACTATTCATATTCAACAAAGAAAATGCTTTCACTTCATCTGGCGACCAACTCCACACGCCTGTTCTTTTTCATTCCTTCTTCAGTCTCATTTGATGCGACAGGGGCTAACGGGCCGACGCCATCGGGTGTCAATCTCGTTGCAGCGATTCCATACTTGCCCGTCAGCTCTTTGACAACCGATGTCGCTCTCCGCTTTGAGAGGTTAACGTTGTAGTCGAGTTTTCCCTTCATGTCCGTATGGCCTACCACGTAGAGCTTGAGCGATGGATCACTCTTGAGCATTGTGCTTATTTCCGTCAGCGTCGGTTCTGATTCCGGTTTCACATCGGCCTTATCGAAATCAAAATAAATTCCATAGATGACGAACTTGCCGGTTGCCTTAATCCCTTTCAGAATCGCATCGGCGTTCACCGTAATGAGGTCATCCTTCATCGCCGTCTGTTCAACAATATCGAGTAGAAATACCTTTTCATCCGCTGAGTACTGACTGCCACCCAGAACGAGATACACTGTTCCGCCCGACCGCTGTAATTCCGCTGCAAGGTAACACGTGCCGCCCGATGTTGCCGAACCGGAAAGCATTTCAATGTCTTTTCCCGCCGGGATCGGGTTTTTGTCATAGAAGGTATTCGGAAACGTCCGCCCGCCAATTTCCTTCGAGACGTTCCGTTTCGGATCAATGCCGCTCGCGATCTCTTTGAATCCGCTTTTTCGAATTGCGGTGACGTAGTTTCTGTAGACTTCCGTGAGAGTTTCTTTTCCCCGCACCACGTAATAGATCCGGGTGAACTTCCCTTCTACCTTCATCCAGCTTTTGATCTCTTTGTAGCCGACAACGGGCCCGGCGGCAATGGAGTATTCCTGAAACTGTCAATTGCTGGATGTTCCCTTCAAAACGAACTGTGGTTCCTTTGCCGGCGGATGAGCAGATTGAGAATTCCGCGCCAAGTTTCCGTGCGCGTTCTTTCATCGTTTTCATACCATAGCCGCTTGTTGTAGCGTCAACATCGAATCCGTTGCCATCATCAGTAAGAGTTATCTCAAGCACTTCATTATTCATTGTCACCGTCAGTTCAACGTGTCCCGCCTCCGCGTACTTCATGCAGTTGTTCATTGCTTCTTTGAGGATAAGCATCAGCGCTCTCCGGCCATCCATCGACAGTGTGATTCCGTCAAGCTCACATAGCATTTGTACGGAAAATTTTGTCTCGGTGTATCCGAACATGGAATTGCCGAAATCCCGCAATCGGTGGATTGTTGCGAGCAACGATTCTTTTGTTGGATCGAGCACCCATATAAAATCACGCATACCTGAAGAAAGCTCTTTCGTGTGTTCCTCGATTTTTGCAAGATACTCTCGCAACATCTGATTGCTCGCGGCTTCGCTTCGGGCAAGCTCCGTGAACAGGGAAATCTTCGTCAGTTTGTGTCCCGCCTCGTCATGAAAATCTGCAGAACTTTGCCTGCGGACTTCTTCTCGTTCATCCATCCGTGCGCGCTCGATCTGTGCTTTCAGTTCCATGTCACGTGTCGCTGCTTTCACTCTGGAGCGGACCACCGACACCGCGGCCGCAACGAAGAGCCCGACATAAAGTAGATACGCATACCAGCTTAACCACGGCGGCGGCGGAATAATGAGACTGATTGCTGCACCTTGTTCATTCCAAACGCCATCGTTGTTCGATGCTTTCACGCGGAGGATGTACTCCCCGGGGTCGAGATTCGTGTACGTGACCGAGCGTTTCGTTCCTGCTGCAATCAACCGTTGTCGAAACCCTCCATCGTATACGCATACTGATTTTTTTCAGGGTTGATGAAGTTCAGCGCGGCAAAATCGAATGACAGAACATCGTGATCGTATGAAAGGATAAGCGTTTCCGTTTGATGGATTGCTTTCTGCAACGCAAATTCCTTTTCATCACTGAGCGTTGAAAGCGGAACGCTCTTGTTGAAGAGCCGGAAATCCGTAAACACAACGCGGGGAATGTATGCGTTGCCGCGAATACTGTCGGGATGAAACATGCTTACGCCATCAATTCCCGCAAAGTACATTTCTCCTTTTGCATTCTTGAAGTATCCGTTCTGGTTGAATTCATTGTTCTGCATTCCGTCGCTTACATCAAACGTCTTGATGACAGTTGACTTTCCCGGATCGAAAACTGCCAGGCCTCTGTTTGTACTGAGCCACAAATTTCCGCTGCCATCTTCCAGGATTCCGTAGATGACCTCGTTCGGAAATCCCTCTTTCCGTCCGTAACCGGCGAACAACGAATCAACACTGACATCAACCGAGTCTTGAAAGTATGTAGCTCGCACCGATTGAATTCGCATTGCGCGGATCATGTTTGAAAACTGTGAACGCATCACGTTCTTTCTCGTATGCATTCACGCCGTCTAACGTTCCCAGCCAGAGAATCCCCCGCGAATCTTCAACCACCGGGCTGACCGTCTTATGGCTTAACGTATTCTTGAGGTGTGCCCTGCGCTTCAGCGTTTGAAAATTTTCTTTCAGGCGGTCAACCTTGTTTAGGCCATCGCGTGTCCCTATCCAAATAATCCCTTCCCTCGATTGATACAACGAAAGAATGTTGTTGTGCGAGAGGGAGTGTTCGTTGTCCGCTTCGTGCGTAATGTACGAAGGAGTGTTGTTGCGTCCGTCGGAGAGGAGTAAGCCATTGCTTGTGCTCATCCAAATGTATCCGCGTGCGTCGTAGAGAATACGTCGCATGGTGAGGGTTTCTTCAGCAATGTTCTTCCTGTCGATTACGATGGAACGCGTACCGGTTCCGAAATCGCATTCAACCAAACCTGCCGCGCACACAATCCGGAGTTTGTTTTCACTCATGCTGAGATGTTGAACGTAACCAAGTGGTATCGTTTTCGAAATCGGATCGGATGTAAAGTACTCCGCTTTTCCAGAAGCAATCCCGAAACGAACCAATCCATTGTTCGTGCTCAACCAGAGATAGTCCGGCTTCTGAATTGCGACCGCATCAAGGTGGTTCGTGGGAAGCCCTTCAATGTTCTCCGGCGTGTTGAGGTAACGGGTGGACAGGCCTCTTTTTTTGTCGAACTTGTTTAGCCCGTCATCCGTGCAGAGCCAGAGCGTACCTTCGGGATATTCAATGATGGAAAAAATGTGATTGTTTGAAAGACTGCGGAAGTTGCCTTTCTCGTGCTTGAACACGGTGAACGTTTCCGTCGAGGGATCGAAGCGCGTCAATCCGCCGCCAAACGAACCAATCCAGAAAATTCCTTCGGCGTCTTCGTGAATTGTCCACACATAATTGTTGCCCAGGGAATTGGCGTTTCCCGATTCATGTCTGTATATCTTGAATTCGTATCCAGCGTACCGGTTCAAACCGTCCTGCGTTCCGAACCACATGAACCCGAAGCGATCCTGATGGATGCAGTTAACGGAATTCTGGGAGAGGCCCTGATCAATCGTAAGGGGCACAAACCGGAGATTCACCGGTTGTGCAAGGACAGCAGTACACTGTCCGACAAACAGTAGAACAACAGAAAACAGCTTTGACTGATAATTCATTGGGGGCGTGTAATGAAAGGCAGTGGACAACAAAAGGTAGAGATTCCGGAACAAAGAGCAAGGAGTTTTCTTCAGACGATCGAAAGAAACTTCGATGCTGCAATAGAAATAAAAAAGGCGACTCATATATGAGCCGCCTTTTTGTTCTTACATCAAAACGAGATTACGTCCCTGCGCTATAGTCAGCATTATACTTTACCTGCTCGGGAGTGAGTTTGTCAATCGAATATCCCATCGTCCGAAGCTTTACGCCGGCGATTTCCTGATCCTGTTCGGCAGGAATATCATGCACACCGTTTTCGAGCTTGTGGCCTTTCTTGTGCGCTGTTGCGAGCCGTACTTGCGAGAGGAACTGGTTCGCGAATGACATGTCCATGACTTCGGACGGATGTCCTTCCGCCGCCGCAAGGTTTACCAGTCTGCCCTCAGCAAGGACATAGACGCGCTTGCCATTCTTCAATGTGTACTCAACATTGTTGTCCCGGATAAGGCGCTTGCTCTTGGTGAGCGATGCCAGATCGGTGAGATTGATTTCACAATCATAGTGTCCGGTGTTGCAGACGATTGCGCCTTCCTTCATCTTCTCAAAATGGCGCTTCACGATGATGTCTTTCACGCCTGTTGCCGTAATAAAGATATCGCCGATCTTTGCCGCATCGTCCATCTTCATCACGCGCATCCCGTCGAGTGTTGCCTTCAATGCTGCTGTCGCCTTCACCTCTGTTACGATCACGTTTGCGCCCAGGCCCTGCGCCCGGCTGCCAACGCCACGGCCGCAATGCCCGTAGCCGGCAATGACGACATTCTTTCCGGCAAGCAGTACGCTTGTTGCGCGCAGAATTCCGTCAAGCGTCGATTGTCCCGTTCCATACACGTTATCGAAATCCCATTTCGTCTCTGCATCATTCACGGCAATAACCGGATACTTCAACGCACCGTCAGCCGCCATTGAGCGCAAGCGGTGCACGCCGGTGGTTGTTTCTTCCGTCCCGCCAATCACATACTTCTCCGCAAACTCCGGATGATTTTTGTGGATGGTAAAGATCAGGTCGGCGCCGTCATCGAGCGTGAGGTTCGGATGGAACTTCAGCGTTTCTTCGATGCACCAGTAAAACTCCTTCACATTCATCCCGTGCCATGCAAAAATCGAGATGCCTTGCGCTGCCAACGATGCTGCAACAGCATCATTCGTCGAAAGCGGATTGCATCCGCTCCAGCTTACTTCCGCACCAGCGTCGACAAGCGTTTTTACCAGCACTGCGGTTTCTTTCGTAACATGCAAACACCCGGCGATGCGATACCCTTTCAGCGGTTTCGTCTTGCTAAACTTCTCGCGCAAGGCGGCCATCACGGGCATTCGTGATTCTGCCCAGTCAATTAATCTGTCGCCCTCGGCGGCGAGCTTCATGCTTTTAACTTTATACTTACCCGGTTTATGATCCATTTGTTCCTTCGAAAATTATTGTTAATGATGGTTTGAAAAAAAATTACTTCAGAGAGAACGCTTACGATCAGAACGAATCCTTCTCAAATCTCTAATCCCAAATCTCTCTTTCTCCCCTACCGTGTCGCCTTTCTGAATGAATTCACGAGGTCAAGATTTTCCCACGTAAAGTCCTTATCGTCGCGGCCAAAGTGTCCGTACGCCGCAGTCTTTTTATAGATGGGACGTTTCAACTTCAGGCGATCAATCAATCCCGCGGGCGTCATGTCGACTTCTTTTTTGATCATCCGCTCGAGTTCCTGATCTGGAATGCGGCCGGTACCATTGGTGTCAACATGAATTGAAACCGGTTCCGCAACTCCAATTGCATACGCAACCTGAATCAGGCACTCATCTGCCAACCCTGCACCGACAATATTCTTCGCGACGTGCCGCGCTGCATACGCTGCGCTTCTGTCAACTTTTGACGGATCCTTGCCGGAGAATGCGCCGCCTCCGTGCGGTGCGCGGCCACCGTAGGTATCGACAATGATTTTGCGTCCGGTCAGTCCGCTGTCTCCATGCGGTCCGCCGATCTCAAATTTGCCTGTTGGGTTTACATGGATGACGAGTTTCTTATCGCGGAGATGAGCAGGGATGACTTCTTCAATAACATACTTCGTAACGTCTTTCTTGATTTTTTCTTGTGAGATATTTCCGTCGTGTTGCGTGGAGATAACCACTGTATGAACGCGGACAGGCTTGCGGCCATTGTATTCAACCGTCACCTGCGATTTCGCATCGGGACGGAGATACGGCATCAGCTTCGGATTGTTCTTGCGGATATCGGCAAGCTTCTTCACGAGTTTGTGGGAATACATGATCGCCATCGGCATGTACTCGGGAGTTTCGTTGGACGCGTAGCCGAACATCATGCCCTGATCTCCGGCTCCCTGCTTTTTCTTTTTCTTCTTGTTCGTGTCGACTCCCATCGCGATATCAGGCGATTGTGAATGGAGCGCCACGAGTATGCCGCAGGAGTTTGCTTCAAACATATACTCTGCTTTTGTGTAGCCGATCTCGCGGATAACCTGGCGAACGACTTCCGGGATATTTACGTACGCATTGGTGGTTACTTCACCCGCAACCACAACCTGACCGGTGGTGACGAGTGTTTCGCATGCAACACGCGAATGCGGATCTTGCTTCAACATCTCATCCAAGATGGCATCGGAGATTTGGTCCGCTACTTTGTCCGGGTGGCCTTCGGAAACGGACTCGGACGTAAATAAATAAGACATGGAGTTCCTCTATACTGTGAACGAATGGTTGAGCACTTCAATTCAAACTTTGGGAGAAGAGATGCCCGGATAATTAACACTCGGAGGTGGGGAAAGAAGCAAAAAAAACTACCGAGTTTTCAATAGAAATCAATTTCTGAAGAACCACCGACATTGATGCGCTTATAGCTCCCCTTAACAATGGATCCGTTGCCGACAATTGAATTGTCGAGCAGCACTTTATGGACTTGCGCATCTTCGCTGATGATGGAGTTGCGAATAACCGAATCGCTGATGACGACATTATCCCCCACCGTTGTATAAGGACCGACGACACAGTTTGACAACTTTGCGGTCGTTGCAATATACACCGGCTCGTTCACAACCACGCCCGGCATTTCGCGAGACACGGAGTTTTTCTCAAGCAGCGCCCTGTTGGTTGAGAGCAAGGTTTCCGGTTTGCCGCAATCGAACCAGCCATCGACCATGAACGTTGTAATCTTCTCTCCCCCATCGATCATTATCTGTAACGCGTCCGTCAGTTGATATTCCCCTTTTGTCCGGATGTCTTTGCCCACCAATTCATCAAGGGCCGAAACGAGCAGCTTCGGGTTCTTGATGAAATACAATCCCACCACCGCAAGATTTGTTGTGGGGTTTTCGGGCTTCTCAATCAGCTTCGTAATCACGCCATTGTTCGTCTCCGCAACGCCGAAGCGTCGGGGATTATCAACCGACTTCACACCAATGGATGAGGTAGCCGACTTGAGAACAGGTCCAAGTTCAACATCAAAAATTGTATCGCCAAGAATGATAAGAACGGGCTCAGTACCGATGGTGTGTTTCGCCAGATAAATCGCGTGGCCCAGTCCGTGCCGTTCTTCCTGCTCTATGAAATCAAATTTGAAATTAGGGTAGGATTTGGTGAGATGTTCACGAATCATATCCCCCATATGCCCGATAATAATCGTGGCTTCATTAATGCCTTCGCCAATAATCTTATCGATAATATGATAGATAATGGGTTTTCCGGCTACGTTTAGAAGGACTTTGGGGATTGCATAGGTGTGAGGACGTAATCTGCTTCCAACGCCGGCGACCGGAATGATTGCTCGCATACTCTGATTGTTCCTGTGTGAAGCCACGATAAAAGTTTTGTTGAATAAGGTAAGGAAGAATGGGCAGATAATCAATAAATCCGGTGCGACTTATCAACGATGATAACGTTCGTATTTTGAAAAAAGTCGCCTGATTGGTCAAATTGATTCTCGCGATCCTTTTCGCTATCTTTTCATCGAACCTCTGTCCGTATCGATGAGGATAGAGGTTATCCCTGCCACTTGAACTCCGATGATCCATAATGTCAACACGAGCACGTTCTACTCCATCCCGCAAGCAACAGCATATCGCGCTCACGTTGAACAAGAATGTCTCATTCAAGTCCAAAACAACCGAGCTTGACAGATTTGAATTCGTCCACAATGCCCTCCCTGAACTGAATCTTTCGGAGGTTGACATGTCGACTGTTTTTCTTGGCAAGAAACTAACCGCGCCACTCATGGTTTCATGCATGACGGGCGGCTACAAAGATGCTCTTACTATCAATCGTCAACTTGCTCAAGTCTGTGAAGAACAAGGAATCGCAATGGGCGTCGGCAGTCAGAGACAGGCGCTGGAAGACACACAATATCATCGCACGTTTACCGTTGTTCGCGATGTAGCAGCGTCGATTCCGGTTGTTGGCAATATCGGAGCTGCAGAGGTCGCCACCCTTTCAAGCGGTGATTCAATTCAAAAACTAATCGATCTTATCAAAGCCGATGCGTTTACTGTTCATCTGAATCCGTTGCAGGAGTTTCTTCAGCCTGAAGGAAACACAAATTTTCGGGGAGTGCTGAAAGGTATTGAGATTTTAGTACAGCAGTCTCCCGTTCCCATTATCGTGAAAGAAATCGGAGCCGGAATTTCAGTGGGTGTCGCAAGACGCCTTCTGGATGTCGGCGTAAAGTATATTGATGTGGCAGGCGCGGGCGGCACAAGTTGGGCGGGAGTTGAAACCCTGCGACGTAAAGACAAATCAATGGCGGAAAAATTTTGGGATTGGGGAATTCCCACATCCGTTGCGTTACTGGAAGTGGCCGCTCTTAAATCTTCGACAACCAAATTTACATTGATCGGTTCCGGTGGAATCTCATCCGGATTTGATGTCGCTAAATGCATTGCGTTAGGAGCCGATCTTGCGGCTTCAGCACGGCCTATGTTGAAGACATTGCAAGCAAAAGGAAAAGCGGGGCTTCGGTCTCTGATTCAACAATGGGTCGAAGAAATCAGAGGCATCATGTTTTTGACCGGAAGCAAAACAATCGCGGATTTGCAGAAAGCGCAACTGGTGAGGTACGCGTGACGGTGCACGAGCGACGTTACCAAACACTGCGGCAGTTGGTGGATGCACATCTTCACTCACTTGTCAGGCAGCAGCGTCCAAAGGAGTTGACCGACGGCTGCCGGTATGTTCTTTCCGCCGGCGGAAAACGTGTTCGTTCAACCCTCCTGCTTCTTTCGTGTGAAGCAGTCGGCGGCGATGTACGAAGAGCGCTGAATGCGAGCGCGGCAATTGAGCTCATGCATAATTTTACTCTCGTGCATGACGATATTATGGACAACGCAACATCCCGTCGGGGACGCGCCACTGTCCACACACGCTGGAATGTAAACAATGCGCTTCTTGTTGGTGATGTATTGCTGGGACTCGCATACAAACAAATGCTTCACACTTCTTCAGCGAAGCTTCACCAAATCCTGGAAATCTTCACGAAAGGATTCCTGGAAGTATGTGAGGGTCAGGCGTTGGATTTGGAATTTGAACATCGCACCGATGTAACGCTCGAAAACTATTTTGAGATGATCGATAAAAAGACCGGCAGACTTATCTCAACATCAACCGAGCTTGGCGCTCTGGTGGGCGATGGCACGGCACGGCAGGTAACGGCGCTGCGAACATTCGGACGCCACTTGGGGCGTGCATTCCAGCTACAAGATGATTTGTTGGATGTTGTTGCAGAGGAGAGACAATTTGGAAAGAGGATTGGCGGTGACATTATCGAAGGAAAAAAAACTTTTCTTCTACTCAATTCACTTGAGAAAGCAAAAGGGAAAGACCGGCTTGCTCTCTTGAAAGTAATGAACCGGAGATCCTCAACTTCTCCGTTCAATGCCAAAGAGATGACTGCGGAAGTTCGAAACGTCGCCTCGGTTTATCTCTCCACCGGAGCAATAGAGGCTGCACGAAAACAAATTCAAAAGGATACGCTGAAGGCGAGAACAGCTTTGAGCTCCTTGCCGGCAGGTCGGGGGCGTGAGACACTCCTTTGGTTTTCAGAAATGCTCTTGTC
>JBBRUI010000135.1:0-11440 GCA_038247945.1 Bacteroidota bacterium
ATTGAAATATAACAATTGATTCCTTTCAAAAGGGCTTGCCATGAAACAAGCGAGACAGAATCGCAGTTCATTCCCGCCATGATGGAACGATGCGGGCCAGGCACCTTCATGATCTTTCCCGCTCTCACTGATTCAAGCGCGCCCGCTGCCGTGTCGGGCTCGACTCCGATTATGATGACAGCAGATTTCTTCCAGCAATAATGTCGTACGACAGCTTCAGCGAACGACCCGACGCCAACCTGCACAAAGATGTGTGTTGGCTGCTCTTCCTTCATTACATCAAGCGCCTCGTCGATCTCCCAGAACATCGTCGAGTAACCTTCGATGACATAGCGGGGAATGATTTCGTAGCCCTGCCACCCGTTGTCTTGAATCAGCAGACCCTTCGCCGCCCCAGCGTCGTGAGCTGCCTTCTCGACTGTGTCATCGTATGTTCCGTCCACCACCGTAACATGAGCGCCCTCTCCTTCAATTGCAGAGATTCTTGCTTCCACTGTTCCCTGCGGAAGGTAGACGCAGGCGCGCAGTCCAAACATCTTCGCCGTGTGGGCAACCGCTCTTCCGTGGTTGCCATCGGTTGCTGAATAGAGAACAAGCGAGCCGCATGACTTCAGATTCTTTGCCAACTCTTCAACGCCCGACCAGTTCTTTGTCCGATCAGGATACTGCTCGCTGAGCGCACGGTACGTCGCCCATGAAGCACCGAGGATTTTGAATGCCGGGAGTCCGAGACGGCTTGACTCGTCCTTCAAAAATAATTTTCCTATGCCAAGCTGTTCTGCAAGTGCGGGCAACGAATGGAGCGGAGTTGGCTTGTAATGTGGAAGGCGTTTATGAAATTCGAGTGCTGAGCGAGTCGGCGGTTGTGGTTTGAACTTTACATCGAATGAAGGATTAAGAAAAATCATTTGTTACTATGGGTCGCCTGTCGAAAAATTACTGTAAGATATTCTTGCCGAAGCCCGTCTGCCAAGGATTGTCATTCCCGAATGCTTTTGTCCCGCATTTCGGGATGCCGTAAGGCGGCATCGGGAATCCAGAGTCGAGAAAGTCTCGACTGGATTCCCGCTAACAACATGCGGGAATGACGGGTGAAAGAACCTTTCAATAAAAAATCTGCTCACAATGAACGTATGATCCAACTGAGACACTACCGACCGGAAAGACAGAATTACCCCGCCATCACTTTACCAACATCATCCGCTTCGTCTCGACATAGCTTCCCGATTGCAGCCGGTAAAAGTAAACGCCGCTCGACAAGTTATTAGCATTGAACGTTGCATCGTACGTTCCGGCGGGTTTTGTTTCGTTCACGAGTGTTGCGACTTCCCGTCCGAGCAAATCAAAAACCTTGAGTGAAACAAATCCGAAATTGGCCCCGCCTGCCGGACGGGCAGGAATTCGAAATTCGATTCTTGTAGATGGGTTGAAGGGGTTCGGGTAGTTTTGCTCGAGCGCAAATCGATTGGGGATAATTCCTCCGAGTTCACTTACGCCGGTAATAATTCCCAACTGTCCGTTGTAATTTAATTCCTGCGCGTATATCCCATTCCCATCCAATCGTTTATCAGCCCACGCAAGCAAAGAATTTCCGGAAGAAGTGAACGCGCCCGTCAATCTTCCCTTATCGCTCGATACCGAACTGACGTCTTTGATAATTCCACCCCAAAGAAGATTTCCATTGCGATCGGTTTTGAATCCTTTTATCAGCCTGTTGGTGCCGCTGATCAGCTCGATATAGTACACGACCGCCGCAGAATCTTTTGCAAACGTTCTGATGAACGACGGTTGTGTATTCGGTGCAAGCCCTTTGAATGCGACACCCGAGTCCGGCCACATGCGCGTACCGTTAGAGGAAAATTTTTGTCCGTACACTCCGTACACACTTTGCGTGGAGGAATTTGTTTCGTACCAGAACATGTACGTCTCGCTGTTCGCCGGTGTGTATGAAACCCACGCGTCGTTGTGCAACCGTCCGGGAAGCGTTGAGCTTGCTGCTCCGTCAATCGGAAAAAGCTTTGCGCCCGTCGATGTAAAGTGCTGCACATACGAGGTCGAATTGGCGCCGCCACGTTCATCATGCCAAACATAGAATGCGCCCCTGTTGCCATCGGAGAATATCTTCGGGACGAAGAAACCGCTTACGCGTCCCAACGAATAGACCGTATCCGTCCAGAGAGTACTGCCGGTTGGTGAGACTTTCTGTGTCAGCAGCTTATAGTTCTGCGGACTGATTGTTGTGCCCGTGAAAGCCGCGTACAGCAGAATAACACTTCCGCTATCCGACCCGACAAGCGACGGCCGCCAGCGATGCTCAGCTCCGCCGGAGACCAGAATCGGATCGGCGCCCCATTGCTTTACGCCGGCCGCGTCCAATCTCTGCATCGCTGCCTGATTCGGTGAACTGCCGTACTGCCAAACGAAAACAAAGCCACCGTCGGATGTCTTTGCAACCTTCGGGTCAGCCTGAAACACTGTCGTCGCATTTGAAAGAGAGACCCCGTTCGCCCCCCAGCGAAAATTTCCTTGCGGGGAAATTTTATATGCAAAAGGATTGATTGCACTGCCGTTGCGCGTATCGGTGAAAACCACAATGGCGTTGTTGCTGTCATCAACCGCCAGATCCCAATCAACGAGCGAAGTGCTTTGCGGGTTCGCGCTGATCAAGAGACCTTGCGGGTCCCACTGTTTCACTCCCTGTGAATTCAATCGCTGCATATACACCCTGTATGCGCCTGCACGCGTGTCGAACCAGGAAATGTAACATCCCCCGTCCGATGTCGCTGCAATCTTCGGAAGTTCCTGGCTGCCGCTCGTGTCGGATACTGCAAGATTGACATTTGGATCAGACGACCACTGACTGAATGCAGTCGCTGCAATCAGGGACATCAAAACAATTGTAAAGATTTTCATTGTGTCCTCCGTGAGGTGGGTTGAGGTCGGAACCGAGCATAGTGTAGAGCGACAAGCCTTGTCGCGCTACAAGTGCGAGATGTTGTTATGAACGTAAGAACTTTAAGACTACGTTGCCAAATTCTTCCGCCTTCTCCGCGTGAATCCAGTGCCCGGCATCGGGGAGAGTGATGATGTTTGAGGATGGAAAAAGTTGGCGTATCCGGCGCTCATCACCCTCGCGGATGTAATTCGATTGTCCGCCCTTGACGAAGAGCGCAGGCTTCGGGAAAACTCCGGTTGCAGTGATATCGTCTGCAATCTCAGCGTAATGTGTTTTGATGATGGAGAGATTGACTTTCCATTTCAACTCGCCATCTTCTGTTCGTGTAAGATTCTTCAGTATGAACTGGCGGAGCGAATACTTCGGAAGACGTTTAGCAAGTTCATTGTCAGCTTGTTGACGGGTACTGAATTCCTTCAGCTTCAACGATGCCATCGCATTGAGGATCTCATCATGCGCGTTGGGATACTTTTTCGGCGCAACATCAACGACAACAAGTTTATCAACCAACTCCGGATTCGTGAGAGCCAACTGCATTGCAGTCTTGCCGCCCATTGAATGTCCGAGCAGAAATGCGGAAGCAATCCGATGCTGTTCCATAAAGTCCCGCACGTCGGCAGCCATCACGTCGAAGCTGAACACATCGCTGTGCGGTGACTTGCCGTGGTTGCGTTGGTCTAGCGCGTACACCTTCAATCCGGCTTCTGCGTAGAGTTTGCTTTGTGTTTGCCAGTTGTCCAGCATGCCGAGCAGGCCGTGAAGGATTATTAGAGGATGCCCCAGCGTGCCGTACGTTTTAAAGTTAAGCTTCATACTCTTTGAGCAACTCAGAACAAAAAAGGCCTTCGTCATAGAAGACCTTCACTAAACTATCTATGGGCTACAATAAATATTCCTACGCCGCCAGACCTTCCGTTAACGGGAAGACTTTGAGAATATGGTACAGAGTCGTTCGCTGCGCGGCTGCGAACCCGGAGCCATGAATCAGATCGATGCACTCTTCGGTGTTTGTTTTATTGATGAAGTTTGCTGCGGCGTGGACATTCTCTTCGAGCAACGTTCCGCCGAAATCATCAGCGCCGAAGTGCAGTGCAATTTGTCCGGTCTTCTTCCCTTCGGAGAACCACGATGCCTGAATGTGGCCGAAGTTGTCGAGATAAATTCGCGAGAAGGCAATCATCTGCAAATACCGGGTTGGTGTCGCGCAATGCGGAATGATTTTTTCAAGCGGCGTGTTGCCGGGCTTGAAACTCCACGGCACGAATGCCGTGAACCCGTGATATTCATCCTGCAACCGGCGAACTGCTTCGAGGTGCTCGACAATGTCTTCGTCTTTTTCAAGATGGCCGTACATCATTGTTGCAGTGGACTTGAATCCGATCTTGTGTGCTTCACGCATCACGTTCAACCAATCTTCGCTCGTGCCCTTCTTGCTGCTGATTTTTTTCTTCACTCTATCAGAGAGAATCTCCGCCCCGCCGCCCGGGATGGAACGCTGTCCCGCGTCCCACAACCGCTGTAACACTTGCGGTACCGTCAATCCTGAAACTTCTGCCATCCCGATAATCTCCGACGTGGAATAGAAGTGCGGATACACCTCCGGCACTTCTTTGATTGTCCGTTCCACCATCTCAACATAATATTCAAACGGAATCGCCGGATTCACGCCGCCTTGCAGCAGCACGGTCGTAACGCCCTTTGCCGCCGACTCCTTGAAATTCTGAATCATATGATCGACGCTGTATGTGTACTCGCCTTTCTCGCCGGGATGCCGGTAGAACGCGCAGAAGATACAATCGATGTTGCAGACGTTTGTGTAGTTGGGATTCGTGTCGACGACGAAGGTTACCTGGTTATCCGGATTTTTTTTAAAGCGGATGGTGCTTGCCAAATCGCCAAGCTCAAGCAGCTCGGCTTTTTGAAGGAGGAATAGTCCTTCTTCACAATTCAAACGGTCGCCTTGTCTTGCTTTTTTGTAGAGGGAGGATAATTGCATAATGAGAGTGTGTTAGTTATTTGAATGAGCCCAATTCATCAATCATTTTCTTTAAATCACGGCGGGAATCCACGACATCAATGATATAGCAAACTTTCCCTTCGACTCTATAGATAACCCGGAACTTCCTGGTAATTATTTCGCGGTAGATTCTGCTATCATCCTCCGGAACCACTCATCCCATTCCCGGAAAGCTCTTCAGTCGTTCGGTCGACATAACGATAGTGTTCGTTAAATTCTCTGCAGCTTTCACAGAGTCCCGGCTAATATATTCTGCAATATCGAGAATCGAATAGAGAGCTTTGCGCGACCAAATCACTTCAGCCATTTGGCTAACATTTTCGTCACTTGACCATCTGAGTACACGCGGCCCTGCTGGATATCTTTCTCGCCCTCGTCGATACAATGCAATACGTAAACACGGTACAAAATGTCTTTGTACGTTGCCGAATCTTTCATTTTCGCAAGGACAGTCGCCACCTGCTTCCGGGGTGGAACTGATGGGTTGTAGGATTTGGCGGCTCGCCTGGGTTTTGCATTGTAGACTGCCTGCTGTTCTCTAACCTTTGGCATTGGTTACTCCTGTCTTAATGCTACTTTTTTGTTTTCCGCGATCAGTCCTCTGAACTTTACCATCGCCTCCCGTTCCCGCTCACCAAGCCTGTAGTTGAAGCCGGCGAGATATTCGTGCGTTTCAGTCGAAGTCAGCATCACTTCCTTGCCATGCAATTCTCCGACAGTTGCAAGACTCTCTTCGCTCTTCGCAACAGAATTAGACAAAATATTCTTCAACTCTTTCTTTGTTGAGTCTGGCAGCGATTTTTTCATCGCCCACACTGCAAACACAAACGGAAGTTTTTGCCATTCGTACCATTCTTTCGCGAGGTCGAACACAAGTTCGAAGCCGTTGAGTCCGGTTTTGTTCCGGCGCAACGCTTCATCTCCGATGAGAAGCACAGCATCATATTTTGAGTAATCATTCACGCCGCCGTGCATCCTCTCGAATGTCGGATGAACTCCGTATTTCTTCTCAAGCAACACCTTCAGAAGAATGACAGATGTTGCCGTATCATCCGTTATGCCAATCGTCTTCTTATCCAAACCGAGCCAGCCTTCGTTCGAGAACAGCATGACGCTCTTCACCTGGTCACGCGTCGCAATGCACCAGCCCATCAATTCAAGATTCTCTTCCTGGTTGAAATAATCCATCAATGAAAACGGCCCGGCATCAATTGACCCATGCTCACTCAGCAATCCCATGCGCCGGGGAGCAACAGGAAGAATTCTGAATTGCTGCTTTTCAAAGTTTGCATAGAACGGCACGGAGTTGAGGTAGGGAATTTTGCCGACAACGTTATCCGTGTACACCTTCAACGGATTATAGTACACATCGCGCTCGACGGGAATCTTGCCTGCGTCCCTGATGATCTTGATGAGCTGGTCTTTCGCCATCTTCATCGGACTGGTTGCGCCGGCATCGTGCGCAATCTTTTCGCCGCCGACTGTTCCGTCCATATCATCAGCGCCGAAGTTGAGAGCGACGGAAGCAACTTCCTCCGTCAACATTACCCAGTATGCTTTGATGTGCGGAAAATTGTCGAGCATGAGCCGCGAGATTGCAATCGTCTTCAAGTCATCGATAGCTGATGTGAATTGGTTCTTTGGCTTTATCCCCGTATCGCCCGGTTGAAACGCAAGAGGAATGAATGTGAGAAAGCCGCCTGTTTCATCCTGCGCTTCACGCAGCTTCATCATGTGCATCAGTCGTTCTTCAAGCGTCTCGATGTGTCCGTAGAGAAGCGTGCTATTCGTCGGAATACCGAGCCGGTGCGCAGTCTTGTGGACTTCGAACCAACCTTTCGCCCCGATCTTTTGGGGGAAAAGAAGCTTGCGAATCCGCTCCGAAAAAACTTCCGCGCCGCCACCGGGCATCGTGCGCAAACCCGCGTCGTACAACTGGCGCAACACCTCTTCAATCGGCATTTTGAATTTCTTGTGGAAGAAGTCGATCTCAACTGCCGTGAATGCTTTTACATCTGTATTCGGAAACTTCTCATGGATCGAACGCACAATGTCGAGATAGCGCTCCCACGGCCAGTCCGCCGGCATGCCGCCCGTGATGTGAACTTCGTGAATGTCGGGTGTGAGCTTGGAAAGAATCTCATCCGTTGTCATCTCGTACGCATCTGCCCGTCCTTTCTTCGTCGCAAAGTCGCAGAACTTGCATGAGAGAACACAAATGTTCGTATGTTCAATTTTTTGGTTGAGAACGAAGTACACGGCGTCGCCGCTCTTTTGTTGTTGGACGAAGTGCGCCATCTTGCCGAGTGAAAGTAAGTCCGGCGACTTGTACATCGTTAGTCCATCTTCCAGCGCCAGCCGCTCACCACCTTGAATTTTGTTCCAGACGGGATGAAGTTGTTTGTCTCTAATGTTGATTTCGGGTGTCATTGCGTTTTCTGTTTTTCAAGATTCAGTTTTTGACGAACGAACTTTCGAAGTATGGACGTTTGCTGAACCGCTAATTGAGCCTCTTCAATCATAGCAAAGTCATACGGATAACGCAGTGTGTCCAAGCCATCCAGTGTTTCCAGTTCTTGACGCATGAATTCAAAGGTGGAATCCAAGTTCAGACATACATTTAAAATCGCAATGAGCTTATGAACCTTAGGATACGGTTGCTGACGTGAAATCAGAAAGGCTTTCAAATACTTTTCAGCACATTGTTGGGAATGATAACACACTGCATCGAAGTTCGGGGAATCTTTTACTTCAAGTTCGCGGCCTGCCGTTCTGAAATCTCCCTCAGCCTTTTTCACCCAATCTTCAAGATTCTCATCTGGCATAAAGGAGTCTGCCTTTCTCGTACGCGTCCTTCAACATCCAATCCCCTTGTGAAATCCTTCTCAGTAAATCCTTCTCGCTCCGGACAATAATGTCAATCGAGAATTTCAATGGGGAGAGCCAACGGATTATGTCGAGTGTGTGTTGAATCGGTCGCTTGTCTGTCTCCATTACCACCAATAAATCGACATCACTTCCCTCTTTTGGCTCACCATACGCGTACGACCCAAAGAGCAAAATCTTTTGCACTGGAAACCCGTCAGCGATTTTCTTTGCAACTGATTCAATCTGATCAAACGGAATGTGTTGCCGCGGATTGTATGTCCACTGCGTCACCGTTTTCGTTTGAGCAACATATGCGGCCGCGGGTTCTTGAACATCGTCGGATTGATTGATATTTGATTTTTGGTTCGGCATATCTATGGCGTCAGCGGCTCGCTGCGTTTGATTTTGTTCCAGACGGAAAGAAGACGGTTGTCCCATCTGCTTTCAGGAAAAATTCTCCTCGCGTAATTTCCTTGGCAATCCCATCTGCTTGGGCTAGAAGTGCCGGCACTGATACATAGTAATGCTTTCTTCTGTGTGCTTCGAAGGCCTGGCTTATGATATATTTCCTGTTGGGAAACGAACTGATGATCTTCTTCTCGAGCCTCTTGGTTTTCTTTCTGTATGCTTGAGATAAGACTTGATCAATTCTTTCTGAATCTCCATCCTCTGCAAATTTGCCTAGTTGATCCATTTCTCCTATTGCAATGTCAAGTACTGGAAACCATCCTTCTTCTGCCAACAAAATGATTGATTGCTTTTCAAAAGAAAGACATAGCAAGATGTAACAACCGACTATTGAAATCCCGGCTTCAGAATTCTCTGAATTCTCCAGATAGAGTTTTGCATATTCTTTCAGGGCTTCGAAAGAACGATTCGCTAAACAGTCTTGAGACAACCTCTCGTGAATCAACTTTCTTATTTCTTCTTTTGACCTGGGCATAACTCAATTCATCACGACATTTACTTCCAATAACTCTCCCATCTTTCTTCCACTTTTCTTTTTACTTCCTCCGTCATTCTCAACGGCTTCGGGTAACCTTCCTTCCACGTCGCATCAATTCCCATAACGCCTTTGTAGATCGGGCTGATGCCAATCATCTTTTGCTCCGTGAAAGTGATGTCGCGCTCCGCATCGAAACGAGTGAAGACACCCCAAATATAACTCTCTTTGTTCCGTATATCAACGTCGTCGCTGACGACGGCGATGAGCGGAATTGATGAGAGTTCCGGAAGGGCAACGAGTTTTCGAACGATTTCCATTCCAACGTTGGGTTGGGAGTCGGCGGTTGGAGGTTCGAGATTATGATCGAAGGTTGATTCAACTTTCACAAGTAGAAGTGTATCGTGAACAAGCTCAACATCGAGGATCCGTCTGTCGAATGATTTGAGATTGTTGATTCGCGTCTTCAACTCCCGGTTTTCTTTTTCTCGAACCTCCAACCTTGAACCTCGTGCCCCTTTCCGCGTCGCATCCAGAATCATCTTGCTGCCCAGATTCATTTTGAAGCTTGTGAAGTCCAGCGTGTCCAGAGGAACTTTCGGAATCATCACAAAATCATAATGCGGGTCGAAATTGTCACGAACACTTTTCATCACTGCATCGAAGTCCTTTACATCAACTCCTTCTGATACGAGAATGATGCATTTCGTGAGTGAAAGTTGGGCCATGCCCATCAATCCGAGCGCAGTCTTCATCGCTTCCTTTTGATAGCGCTGGTCAACGGCAACGACAAGAAGATTGTGGAACCCTGCTTCGTAGTATGCCCACATGCCGGTGATTTCGGAGTGGATCAACTTCACGAGAGGGCCGAGAATCTGCTGTGTTGCATCTCCTAAAAACTTATCCTCTTGCGGCGGAATGCCGACAACGGTTGCGGGATAAATTGCGTTTTTTCTGTGCGTGATTTTTTTTATGTGGAAAACGGGAAACTCCGCAGCGTGCGAGTAGTGGCCGAAGTGATCGCCGAATGGGCCTTCCAATCTCCTCTCGCGAGCAGGCACGATTCCTTCAAGTACAAATTCAGCGTTCGCGGGAACCTGAATGGAAAGAGATTTCGCTTTCACAAATTCAGTCCGCTTGCCGCGCAGGAAACCGGCGAACATTGCTTCGTCGATGTTTTCGGGAAGGGCGGCGATGGTTGCAAGCAGCAGGGCGGGATCGGTACCCAACGCAACGGCAAGTTCGAAGTCCTGTCCGAGTTTCTCCGCCTGATAATAGTGGAAGCCACCTCCCTTTTGAATTTGCCAGTGCATGCCGGTGGTTTGCTTGTCGAACACATGCATGCGGTACATTCCCATATTACGCTTGCCGTTCCGCGGATCGTATGTTACTACTTGCGGCAGCGTGATGAAGCGTCCCCCGTCTTCAGGCCAGCAAGTCAGAATCGGAAGCGCATCAAGATCCGGCTGCTCGATTATTTGCTGTACCTGAGCGGACGAGACTGTCTTGTTCGGAGCCTTAAGAAATCGTTTGACGATTGACTTGTGTTTGAAAAACGTTGAGGGTTTTGGCGGTAGAGCATCTATCATAAAATTGATGAGCTCAACGCCAAGTTGTTCGGGATGTTTGTTGAGTGCAAGCTCGCAGCGTCTGTCGCTCGCCATTGCGTTGATGACAACCGGATACTTCGAGCCTTTGACATTTTCAAAAAGAAGCGCAGGCTTTCGTTCTTTGATTGCCCGCGTTGCGATCTCGGTGATCTCGAGGTACGGATCGACTTCAACTTTTACTCTGTGCAACTCGCCAACGGATTCAAGGTAACGGGCGAAGTCGCCATAGGTTTGAAAGTGCATTGGAGGAGCCAGATGGATTGTGGCAGGTCTTGTAGGTGTTAAAACAAATAAAGAGTAGAAAGGGACTCATTCAAACCAATCTGCATTTTCTGCATGATGTCCCGTCCAAGAAGACAACGATGAAGAGGAATCTCAGGAAAGAATAATTCCGCGTGAAACGTCTCATCCAGAATTCTTACCTGAACTTGGTGACCATACGCTGCAAAAGAAAACCCATTTGCTGCCTTGAAGCTCTTTCGGTTTCCGGTCTGTAAGACTAGCCCTATATCAGTGCCAAACTCAGGAGAAACCAGCGTGTTCTCAGCGCCCGTGTCGACAATAGCAAGGAGATCTACTGCTTTGCCATTGGCTTCGATATTCATTTCGATAACAGGAAATACTCCACTGTGGTTAGGGATAGTACCTGAAGTCTCTTTTGTACTTGTACGCAACGGGATACACGTCTTCAAATGCCGATTATGGAGTCACGAGTAGGTTCTGGCACGTAGATAATAAAAGGAGTGACAATTCCCCGCTGCCTCGCTTCTTGCGAGACCTTTGTGAATTCCTCAGAGACCGCGACAAGACTATTACCTTCGATCGCGATCCATTGACCAGCCAATCGAGCGAGTAATTCCTTGGTGCTCTCCATCCACTTCATCTCGGCATCTCTTGTTGCTCGTGGTGGTGGATTGATCGAACGTTTAGCAGATTCTATCACTATCATTTCCTCGCTGTTATATCCTCAACCGGCAAGACAAATCTTCGCTCACTTGATTCTTGCATTAATCTACAGAACAATCTTGTGAAGGTCAAAGTGTACG
>JBBRUI010000136.1:0-11374 GCA_038247945.1 Bacteroidota bacterium
AAGCTCATGACAAGAAGTTTTTCCACCGACGGGAGTTTTGCCAGTGCTTCTGCTAAAATCTGCACGGCGGACTGTACACCACCAACGATATTTCCCTTGTAGGGAAATTCCGAGACGATGAGAACCCGAAGCGGCTTCTGTGATCTTGTTATTGGTTTCATTCAGCTTCAATCCTTGCCTGAGCATGGTCACGGTACATGCTGTGAATGAACCCAAGGTTGATAAAGAACCACGAGTATGCCACCGAATAAAATCGCATGTCGATGAGGAATCCGTTAATGGCAAAAATTATTACGCCGCCGATATTCATCGCAACAATAAGCTGGTCATCGGGTGGAAGTTCGTTCGTCGTGACTCCTTTGAATCTGAGATTGAAATAGATAAACAGAAGGAAAAGTATGGCACCCAGAATTCCCAACTCCGCCAGTATGGTCAGCAGCGTTACGTGCGACGTATCCTTGACGATGTACACTCCCAAGGCGTCGAACAGGTACCGGTCCGAGACATCATCAAAGGTTCCGGCACCCCAACCTGCGATGGGTTTGTCCAGAATCATATTCATACTCGCCTGCGCCATAACCACGCGAAAATTTGCATTCTCTTCCCCGGTCAACCGCTGTTGAACTGCCGGTGAGACAATGGTAATCACCCCCACAAGCGCGACAGCGCTTGCTGCGAACAACGCCAGACGGAGTACTTTGGTTTTGCCCTCGTTTCCTGTCTTGTACATGACGTAGATAAAGGCAACGAATGCCCCCAACCACACAGACCGTGTAAATGTGGTAATGATCAGAATGGTTGCCAACACACCACTCACCCACATCGCAAAACGGGGCAAGACGTCGAACTTGCAGGCGAGGTAGATGTAGAAGAACACGGTGGAGACAAACATCCCGAGTATGATCGGGCTTCCAAATGGCCCGGCAAATCTGTGTGCCGACCCCACGTCGTTCCAGTTCAGCGCTGTCCGATAAAGAACTTCCCCCGTTCCCATTTCATACGCGCACATCGTGGAGATTGTCACGATGTGGAAGATGGAAACAAGGCCGAGCATCCGCATAAGTTTCGTATCGATCTCAATATTCTTGACAACCATGTACAGGAAGAACGGGATCAAATAGATCAGGTATATCATCCGCAGATCATCATACCTGCCCTTTGTTGAGTAGAACGACGACAAGGTTGCGTAGGCGACAAACAGAAGCAAGATGAGATCTTCCTTCCCGAATGAGAGCTTCCTTTTTTTGACAAACGTCATAACCAAAATGGCAATGGCAAGAACAGGCACAAGCATGTTGTGTGATAGATTGCTTGCAATGTTTGCTCCTCCTTCGACACCGAAGGGATAAAAATACGGCGAAACGAGAAACCATCCGGCGAACAAATACCGGCTGTCCCTTAGGGCGCAAATCATGATCATGAACATGACTGCAAGTGCCACCACATCCGGGTTCACCTTCAAAAATGTAATGCCAAAGAATAGCACGCCCGCAGCGCAGATGAGCATGATGATGATATTTGTCCGAAGCATTGTCATGAAGGCTTCCGTTGGGCAAACCGTGCGGGAAGAACGACGGCGAGCATTTCTGCTATTTCATTTTTTGTAACGAGTTTTGTCACCAGCAACGTACCGAAGAACAGACCGGCCAGCGCAAACTTGACAAGCGTGTTGGTGATCGTAACGGAGCCAAAAAAATGAGCGCCGATAAGACCCACGCAGACGACACACAATGTTATCAGATATGCGCGTCCCGGAAACGGCGACCGCGTGTAATGCCACGTCAACGCCCAACTCATAATGAACATGACAACTTGAAGCGCAATGAATGCAATGGCAATACCCTGCAGTCCCAATTGCGGCACAAGTGTGCTGTACAGAAGAATACCTACACCCGCGCCAACGGCATAAACAATCATGGTATGGGGCGTTTTCATATGGGCGGTGACCAACGCAAAGTTAATCGCGATAAAGGGGGTTGAAATAACGTACCCCGCCGAGAGCATAGTAAGCAGAAAGTATGCCCCTTCGCCGAATTCCTTGCCGAAGACACTCAACAGTTCCCGTGTGAATAGCAGAATCACAAGCGCAACGAGTCCGCTGCTCATTGCATTGAGGCGCGAGAACTTTGCATACACTTCGTCCGTGGGAAGTCCTCTGCTCACCAGGTTCGTGAAGGAAGGATAAAACGACTTATCGAACACGGAAGGAATCCAGCTGACGAAGCCTGCAAAAACCGACGCAGCCCGGAAGTACCCGAGTTCCCGCAATCCGAGTTCCCGCAAAATAAATACGGGCGCTGCATTCGAAATAATAAAATTGAACAACGTGCCGAAGTGCAGCGCGAGCGTGAAGGGCCAGAAACCCTTAGGCAGGAACCATCCACCTGAAATGTTTTCCCTCCGAAAATACTCGCGGCGTAATGAGAATGCGCCAATCGCCAGCGCGAGTACGTTTGAAAGAACAACAGCACCGAATATGTAGCCTGTGCTATCGTATGTCGGGCTGAGCAATCCGCTCGCCAGCAGCAATCCGATGTTGGCAAAATAGAACCACGACACAGAATTTTGGGATAGAGCGAGGACGGAACCCTGAAGGTCGGCCTGCAACGTAGCCCACACCAGAACCTGAGCAAGCAGAAGTGGAACCAGAACTGCCATGTACATCCCGATCGGAATCTTAAGGTCTTGCCGAAATACGAACTGCATCAAAGCCGGAAAGGCCAGGCAAATCCCGAGAAAAAGGAATCCTACAGCAAAGACGATAATGGAATACGTTAAGATAAATTTCGGACGAAACGCTGCCGTAAGGTTCGGGATATACTGGACGAGAACATTCGCCGCCCCAAAGACAAAAAATGTCTGCACCATGCTGACGATGAGCATAAGCAAGCTGTAAAAACCGAGCGTCTCTGCACCGAGTCGTCCCAACAGCACGTTCGTGCAGAACCCTGCAACGAGCGCGGACGCCGAAAGATACAGCATCCATTTAGCGCCGCTGAACGTACGATGCAGTATTTCATCGCGCTGCTCACTTGCAGACAGCGTTGGTTCGGAATTCATTGGATTCGCAATTGCAATGTCTATGGGAATTATCTGTTGCGTAACGATTTCTCTATTCACTCGCTTGCTCCGATACGACATCCAGGGTTTTTACCGGCAGCTACTCCCCCAGACTGTTGAGGGTGCGTTTCACCATTGATGTCCGAAACAGCGATTCTACCGCGGGACCTCTCCGGCAAAGTCCGGCCGAAGACCCGTGCATAGCTGAGAATATCTCCGTTCCGCTTAAACCGGAACAAATATTCTGCCCAGGCGGGATAGGTTCTTGCATCATGGAAATCAATCATCCACGGAATTCCGCAAACGCCACGAATGATATTAGCAAACCGGATATCGAGATCGGACACCCGGCAGCCGTGAATGTCTTCAATCAGTAAATCTACTTTACACAAAAACTCCTCTGGAAAAACAGAAGCAAGCACTGCCTGTCCGCGCTCGTCAAGCTTTCTTTGCCGTTCTTCACCGTTCAAACCTACAAATGCGGGATCATGTTCAACGTCCGCATCGCGCATCAACGCACCGTTGTCGCGTAGAATTTCGAGCAGTGTCCGGCCGTAGATGTAATCCATATACAAGACACCATTTGCTACATCCACCTTTCTAACAACCGGTACCCGCGCCTTCTTATACATCTGCTCAAAATTAAACCACTCCCGCACGCATTGACGCCAATTGCCCCTGTAGTTTTTTCGCAACAACACCGAATCGCCATACAACACAATATCAATGTTGTATCTGTCCCGCGGCGAGAACTCCCCCGCGGTCACCGAGGGAACGAACGGTAACACACCATATTCACACATCGCCCTGCCCGACATGTCGATAGGGGCGAGCAGGAATTCTTGCTGATTTCCTCGGGCTGCGTCGATTTTCGCACGAGTGTCTTCACTCAGCGGATAGTCCCGCCGATGGGGTGCAGCGAGTTGATCAGGCTCCTCCAGCCTGCGCTTCATAAGCGCATGAGCCGCTTTGGACATGGAGCGGAATTTAAGGCGATCCATAATCCAGAAAGCAATGACCACGGCAGCCAGCGCGCCTCCATCCCACAATATAATGCTTGACAACTTTCCTCCAATCCGCAGCTCGATATATCCCAATACGCAAAAGCCGATCAAGACCGGCGCCGCAGTTAAAAAAACCCTGCGAGTGTGGCGCACCACTCTGCGCAGTCGCTCTTGCGAGATTCTATCAAAAAAGGTTCTTCCGAACTTAGGAATCGGGAGTCCGAGCGGTATTGAATTGAAGGAATGAATACGAGGGACCATGCATATTTTTCCGTGATCATTGAAGAATCCGGACGTCGGGGGCGACGAACCATTACGCTCAGGGCCTGGGGGAGTTTTAGGCGCCTGCTAAAGAAACTATTTCAAGTTAATTCATAATTTGGACAACCGCTGCACTTACGATGAAACTTTATCCAAGCCCTCGAGGTTTATTCGAATGTCTTTCACCCCGGTGATTAATCTGCTTATGCGTTTCATTTTGCCACTCTCAGTAATGCCTTTTGTTCCCGACCGTTAGAATCTCCGAACCCGTAGTAACCATAGCCTGCACGAGCATACGAGATGCCATACGCCCGCTGTTGATCGAACTTGTTCAAAACAAACCTTGGCATTCCGGCGCTTACCGCGCTGATCATTTCCACGGATCGTTCCAATTCTTCCATGCGCGTGGAACCGGAAGCAGCCACGATAATGGGACAATCTGCAATTGTTGACAGAACGCTTGCATCGGCTACTGTAAGAATCGGGGGCGAATCCATGACGATGACATCATATTCTATCTTTGCCTGATCCAGCAAATCTCTCATCTTATCGGAACCGAGTAATTCCGACGGATTTTTCGGCAACGTGCCTGCACTGAGCACATGAAGGTGCTTTTGCGAAGTCACCTGTACTATATTATCATACCCGACACGGTCCATCAGCAGGTCTGAAATGCCGGGAGTTTGAAATACATCAAACATCGAGTGAATCGTCGGCCGGCGAAGGTTACAATCCATCAACAACGTCATCCTTCCCGTTTGCGCAAAGGCGATGGCAAGATTGGCTGCGGTGGTTGACTTCCCTTCATCGCGGTTTGGACTCGAGACAAGGATTGTCTGCGGCCGACGATCCGAACGGTCGAACTGAACACTCGTGCGCAATTTCCGATACGCTTCGGCAACAGGCGAAAACGATTCAGCCATCGTGAGCAGATGCGGATCCATCGGCCTGCCATAGACAGAGAGCACGGCATTACCCTCGAGACGCCGGATTTCACTTGCCATGCCTGTCATAACCGCGGAAGGAGTGAACCCCCGTTTTCTCAAATCCTCGGGAGTGTGAATGCGTACATCACGGAACTCTCGAACAATCACCGCGATAATGCCAAGAAACATTCCGAGAGCCAAGCCGATGGAAAGATTCAAAACCACGTTTGGGCTTGATGGTTCAATCGGAACGGCTGCCTGGTCAATGATGTCGATATGTCCGAACTGTGATTGTTCGGAAATGTTGGCTTCATTCGCCTTATCGGTGAGAACGATAAAGAGTTTTTCTGCACTCTGCCGTCCGCGTTCCAGGCGGGCGTAGTGAATGCTCTTGCCGGGAATACGCTCGAATTGTTTTTCATATTCTCTGATCGTCAGGTTCAAAGCCTGCTTCTTCGCGCGCAACGATTGAATTTCGATTTGTGCTTCCACAATCTTTTGTTTCACCTGCCGGAGATACGCGGCAGGACTGGCGTTTGCCTGATCGGGTGAAACCGTTGAGGGTACAAGCGACTCAATATATACTTTCGTCCGGTCCTTCAGGTTTTCATGCAGCGTCTTGATCTGGGCATCCACTTCTTTCAACTTGTCCCCGAATACTTCCTTGCCGGCGAGAAGCGGATTTTTTGAGACCGCAATATCACGCTGCACTTCCAGAGCCGCGAGCTGTTCCTGCAAGTTCCGGATATAAGGGTCGTTTCCCGTTGTGATGGATTTGGTGAGCATCCTCTCTTGCTGAGGCAATTCCTGCTGATACGAAGACAGCGTGCGCTCCACAGTTTGCAATGTAATTTCAGTCCCGTCACGGTTCGCTTCCAATTCTGAAAGCTGGGAGATCATAAGCCTGGATTCTTCGTCGAGCGAAACAATCCCTTTCTTCTCCATGTAGTCCTGGAGGGAAGACTCGATCCTCTCCAGAGCCCCGCGTTGGTCGGATACTTGAGTCTGCAGAAAATTTCTGAGCGCCCGCGATTTCTCGCGGCTTTTAAAAACGTTTCGGTTGTAATACTCATCCGCAAATGTATTGGCAAGTAATGCCGCCTCGCGAGGATTCGTACTCTTTGCCACAATCTTTATGACATCCGATTCTCTGACGGTCAGGAAATCCACCGTTTGACTCAGGCGCTTCACGATCTGTTCAACGGTGGCGACCGTGCGCCCGGACTTGTCATCTTTTGGCGGCTGCACGATCTCCATTTTTTCACGGGCAGTGGAATCAATATACATCTCACGGATCAACCGGTGTGCAACTACTTCCGCGAGAGACTGCGACCGCAGAATTTCAAGTTCGTTCTGGCGGATGTTTGTTACGATTGCGCTGCCCACCGACGGAATGAAAAGTCCACCGGACTCGGCAACCCGCGTCTGGATGAGGATTGCGCTGCTTGCCTGATATGTTGGCTGCCGCATTTTTGTGAAAACAAGTGCCGCCGCGACAGTAAGCAGCGTGACCGAAAGGATTATCCATTTGCCGCGGAGTAAGACCGCAGGATAATCGCTGATAAGCGGTTGGTGCATGGGCACACGTCGCGATGTGTAGTCGTTTTCTGATCTCATATCATGCACTTTGGTTAGAAAAATTCGGTGAGCTTGCTCGCCGTATCAAATTGCGAAAAAAATCCGCTTCGTAAAGTATTCATCATCACAGTTGAATGCACGGTGAGCGGTAACAGCACGGGGTTGGGTGACGGGTGAGCATGATTTATTTTGCGGACAGAAGTTTTCGTGTAGCGATGAAGTTAACGGCATCGCTGCCATCAACCGGTGTCGCCCGAAAGCGAACGATGTAGCTTCCAGAATGTTTTCCCTGCCGAACGAATCGGGCGGAATACGGAAATGATGAAGCCGGAAGTGTTTCATCGACAAGAGATGCAACATGCTTCCCCTTATCACCGAACACTTGCAACAACACGCGGCTCGGCTTGCCGAGTAGAAAGGGAATCATGATCGAGTTGTCGGAGACATGCTCTGTATTCAGAGCGAATTTTTTTGGGGGATCAACGACATATTTTCCCGGCGGCTTAAACCACAACAATCCCTTATGAGCTTTTCCCTTCGACTTGAGTTCAATAAACACCGAGTCGTGCAGGTTGTTGTACCCTGTCTTCGATTCCCAAACATTTTTGTTCGCAAGCTGAATGGAATATTCCGGCCGCGGGTGTAAGGCCGCCTCCGGGTCCGGGAAGTTCAGCAAGACTGAATACCATCCGCTCTTCATTGCCGGTGGGATTCCCGCCAGGACACTAACGGAAGCCGTATCGCCGGAAAGCCAGAAACGCGGATCTGCCGGAAGTTTCACGCAAAATATTGAACCGTCTTTTGTATTCCGCAGCAGAAGTTCAGCCTCACGCCGGTTGAACGGTGCAGCCCAGCCTGTATTCGTCAAGGTCATTACAAATTTGAAACTGCCCGACTGAGAAACCCGTGAAGTGAATTCCGTACGCAGCAACGAGAACCTGTATCCGAGTATCCGTTTCATCTCGTCCATACATCCGCTGGATTCAAATGATTTCAGAACATCACTGTTGAAATCTGCATTCAGGAACGACCAACGCATCCGCGCCATTTCCCTAAGAGCATTCGCGCAAGTAGTGAACTCACTCGGTTGGCAAGTCTCCCCTCCCATCGGGACGAAACGATTATCCATCTGAAGATATAATTTTGCCAGAGCCGTATCGAGACGATTGTTTCGCCAATATGTCCCCATATCGTTATCGTCCGCCAGAAAGCAATCGTTGTGATGGCCAACGCGGGCAACCGGTGTTCCGCTGTAAGCAATCTGCGGAGTGATTGCCCCTGCTGCATCGAATGACAAACCGAAAATCTGCTGCTTCGAACGCGGAGTCCGCAGTTGCACCGTTCGATCCGGCGGCAGCGCATCAAGAATCGCATTCAAGATCGTCCGCATGTTCTGCACGGATTCATTGCCGTTCGTCGACGAATGCCACTCGCCCCACGCCCCGATGAATCCCGCCTGCATGACCGCAATAACGTCTTTGTTCTCCTGAAGGATCGGCTTCAGTTGTCGGATGTGGCGGAGAATAATATTCAGAGATGCATCCGGTTCTCCGATGTTTGCCGAGTACGTAAATCTCGGAATGCACTTCAATCCCGCGGAGCGGATCGCATTAAAGTCTCTGCGAATATTCCGCAGAACCGAATCCGGAAGATCGACCGTTCGCCATTCTTTCAATCCAAAATAACGAAATAAAAGCGTGTGCTCTTTTCGGATTCTTTGAAGTTGCCGCGGATCGAGTTCGACGTAGGAAGTTATTTTCCCCTGCGCCATACCGGTTTCTTTGAGACGGTAGAAGCCGCGTTCAGGGTTGTTGATGATCGCGTCAGACCGAACGAACGATAGTTTCTTTGTCGGCGACTGGGAAAAAATTTGCCCGAAGGAAACAACGTAGAGCAAGCCGAACGTGAGCGTTCTACAATTCATAACCGAGAACGAAGTAGAAAAGCAGCGGACCTTGCTGGATGGGTGTGCCGGGAATATCGCGGGGGAAAAAGAAACTCTTCCCGACACCAAACGCCGCCTCCCCGACTGGCGTATCAAATGCAACTTCGGCACCCAGACCGTGACGGAACGAACTGATCTTAATCTGCTCAGGTATTTCGGAGATGCTAGCAAGATCGTAGCGCATTCTCAGATAGGTATCAAACAAAAACCGAAGCGGAACTTTGTACCGGTACTCGAGATTTATCGCGAGCAATTGCCGGCCGCGCCTGTCATCTTCCCTGATACCCATCATGGACTCGCGCCCGCCCAGACGGAACTGCTGCCCCAGCGGCATTGTAACGTCTCCGAATCCAAAGATAACACGCGGGTGAAATGTGCTTCGCACTCCCCACGAGCTATAGCTTTCGTACATTGCGCGCACGGCATTGTACCCGACGTCGCTCAAAAAATTCTTCGATGCAAACTCGTACGAGAGCTTCACGTTGAACCCCGAGGTTGGAAACGGAATACTGTTCCGGTTGTCGATAACAGTTCCGATCTTGATCAGCGAGAGCCGGTAATGTTCCTGGTACTGTTCCATGTTTTGAACGCTGCGGATGCGCGAGTCTTGCAGCGACCACTCTATCGTCGCGTTACCGAGACGCTCCAACTGCGTTCCGGCCACAAGCCTGCCGCCCCACCGGATATCGGAATATTCTCCCAGGCGCTGACGGTCCCAGCGGTTTACGCGTATTTCTTTGGGATCGTCGCGGTACACGTAGCTGTTATAAACGCTGGCAAATCCTGCAATGCTGAATGTAAAGAGGGAACTGAACAGCCTGTTCGATTTGAATTCAAGGTTTCCGTATCCATTGCGTCCGCCGACGGAAAGTGTTAGCCCCAACTCCGTTCCGATACCGCGAAAGTTTTCGTCGCGAATGTCTATCGTGCCCTGAAGTTTTCGTTCGTCATCCACTCTCATCCCGAAACGAATGAGCTGTGAAGGCAGTTCTGCCAAGCGGAGAGTGAGCTCGGGTCTGTGGTTCTGGTACGCCACTTCAAGATAGACGTATTCAAATACTTTCGTGCTGTTTATGTTTCGGACTCCGCGTTTCGCTTTCTCGATGTGAAAGATATCGCCTTCCTTCATATTGAACTCCCGCAACACAAACGATTCCTCTGCGCGGTCACTGCCTCGCACGGCAATCTTTTCAATCAAGCCTTCATTGATCGTGAGGCGCAATGTCCCGGTTGAATCCTCGAACGACGTTCCGCTCACGCGGGCAAGGGAGTAGCCTTCCTTCCTGTACAACCGCAGGATCCGTTCGATTGCTTTATCATGCTGCACAGCATTAAGCCATTTGCCGAGCAACGGTTTGAACTCTGCCGCGAGTTTTTCAGTCGGCACGAGATTGTTACCGGTAAACTCGACATGCGAGAGGATTGTATTCGGTTCGAGATGGTAGACAATGCGAACGGGAGATTTATCAGGATAGACATCGACGGAAACATCCTTCAGATTTCCGGTATCGCCCAGCCATCGGATATGTTTGCGGATCTGCTCGCTCGAAAGGCTTCCCCGATATCCTTCGTTTTTAATTTTCAGAAGAACCGAATCCGGAACGCCCGCTCCCGCGAATTCAATCTGAACATTTTCGAACACACGGCTTGCACCGCTATCGGGCGCAGTATCCATTGCATGGAGGGACTTTTCATACAGGAACTTGATGGAGTCCATCTGCTGCAGCGTCGATTTGTAGCCCTGGGCGATCAGTACATCAATATCCAAAAAGTTAGAAGAAAGATGTCTGCCCACCGCGGGCGTAATCGTCACGTCGGCATTCTTCAACTGTTCCCGGTTGGATAACTGCATCATGATGCCCATGATCTGGTCTGCAGTTTCCCACGGTACTTGCAACTCGCCGGCGTTACGAAGTCCGCTGGTTGTATTCACTGCCACAACAATATCGCAGCCCGAGTTCTTGGCAACATCGACTGGAATATTCGTGATCAGCCCGCCGTCGACCAGGCGCAACGAATCCCGTTCGAGAGGAATGAACAGCAAAGGAACAGTCGCACTTGCGCGCAAAGCCTCGGCAAGCGAACCGCGGTCTAAAACAATCCGCTGACCTGAAATCAGATCTGTTGTCACTGCGCGGAACGGGACTTTCAGGTCATTGAAGTCCGGGTTGGGATGATAAATTCCCTGCAATGTTTTTTCGCTGAGAAAATTTGTCAGCCGCTGCCCGGTTGAAACTGCATGCGGAAGAACAGGCTGCAATCCCTCAAACCGAACAACCAGAAAACTCCAATCATCCGCAAGCTTTTGATCGATGGCGAGATCTGTTCGTTGCGCTTCATCGGAAAGCGAAAGCAGTTCATCCCAGTTTGTTTCGAGCGCAAGGCTTTCGATCTCAGTTGTAGTGTAGCCGGACGCATAGAGCCCGCCGATAATTGACCCGATGCTTGTCGCCGAAATAAAGTCGATGGGAATATGATTCTCCTCCAAGGCTCTCAGTACACCGATTTGCGCAGTGCCCCGTGCCCCGCCCCCACTTAACACGACTCCCACACGCGGCCGCTTCTGCAATCTGAAAAGATAAATATGTCCGTGCCTTGAA
>JBBRUI010000137.1:0-11364 GCA_038247945.1 Bacteroidota bacterium
AACCTCACCACCAAAGACGCGACAACACTTCAGACCCGCACCTTTTACGGCAAGGAAAAGAAATCCCTCGCCTACGTCATTGCCATCATGAATATGATCCTGCATGGCATCGAAGCGCCGAACATCATCCACACCAACACGCTTTCCGAAAACCTCGCCGACATTCAGGAGAAAGATCGCTATCAAGTCGTGCTCGCGAATCCGCCGTTCGGCGGCAAGGAGCGTAAGGAAGTACAGCAAAACTTTCCCATTCGCACCGGCGAGACTGCGTTCCTCTTCCTTCAACATTTCATCAAAATTCTAAAAGCCGGCGGACGCGGCGGCGTGGTCATCAAGAACACGTTTCTCTCCAACACGGACAACGCTTCCGTGAGCTTGAGGAAACTACTGCTGGAAAGCTGCAACCTGTACACCGTGCTCGACTGTCCCGGCGGCACGTTCCAGGGTGCAGGCGTAAAGACCGTGGTACTCTTCTTCGAGAAGGGCGCACCGACCCTTCGACAAGGCTCAGGGCAGGCGTGCAAGATATGGTATTACCAACTTGACCTCGGCCGCAACCTTGGCAAGACCAACCCGCTTAACGACGATGACCTTGCTGAGTTCGTGAAACTGCAGGCTTCGAGAGCCTCAGCCGGCGAAGGACCGGAAACTATAAAAAGCTGGAATGTAAACGCAAAGGACATTGACCAAACGAGCTTCGACCTGTCTGTTAAGAACCCGAACGGCGGAGAAGAAGTGACTCACCGTAGCCCCAAAAAGATTGTGGAAGAGATTGCAGCGCTGGATTCTGAAAGCGCGGAGGTGCTTGAGAGTATTAAGGCGTTGCTATGAAAAGCGATGAGAAGAATAGGAAGAATGCGAGCGATGAGAAGCATGGCTCCCATGATTCCCATTCCTCCCAAGACCCGAAGCGCGTCATTCCGCCGCGTGGCGACTACCAAACTTTGCTCTCTTTCAAAAAAGCCGAGATCATCTACGACATCACGTTCCGCTTTGCCCACAAGTATCTCTCGAAGGGCGACCGCACGGTTGACCAGATGATCCAGGCAGCGCGCTCAGGCAAAAAGAACATTCTGGAGGGCAGCAAAGCTGCGCGCACTTCCAAGGAAACCGAGATCAAGCTCACGAACGTTGCCCGTGCCAGCCTGGAGGAATTGTTGGATGACTACAAGGACTACCTGCGTGCCCGTGACCTGCGTATCTGGGACAAAGACTCCAAGGAAGCGCAGTATGTCCGCAAGCTCGGACGCAAAACGCCGCAGACCTACGAGGACTACCGAACATTTGTGGAGACCCGACCGCCCGAAGTCATTGCCAACATCGCGCTCTGCCTGATTAACCAAACCAACTACCTGATTGACCAGCAACTCCTCCGCCTTGAGAAGGACTTTGTTGAACAAGGCGGTTTACGCGAGCGGATGACTCGCGCACGTTTGCAGGCACGGGACGAGCAACGGAATGGGCAAGGGAAGATATGAAGACTGGCTGGGAACGCAAGCACGTCGGCGATTTATGCGTGGTCATAGCGGGTCAATCTCCCGAGGGAAAATTCTATAACTCCGACGGGAAGGGTATGCCTTTCTACCAAGGGAAAAAAGACTTTGAAGAGAAGTTCATTGGAGAACCAACTACTTGGACGACTCAAACCACGAGGATTGCTCATAAGGACGACATCCTCATGTCGGTGCGTGCGCCTGTTGGACCAATTAACTTTGCTACCAATGAAATTTGCATTGGCCGTGGATTAGCTGCCATACGTTGCGGAAAAAAGCTGAACCACGATTTCTTGTTTTACCAATTGTTGCATTTGCAGCCAGAGATAGCAGGCAGGGAAGGCGCGGTTTTTGCCTCAATCAACAAAGCTGAGATCGAAGGGTTAGAGGTTGCCTTCGCATCCCTTCCCGAACAGCAGCGCATCGTCGGCATACTCGACGAAGCGTTTGGCGGCATCGCCACCGCCAAAGCCAACGCCGAAAAGAATCTCCACAACGCACGGGCGCTGTTTGAAAGTTATTTGCAATCCGTGTTCACTCAGCACGGTGAGGGGTGGGTGGAGACGAAATTGGGGGACGTGTGCGAGTTTGTCGGCGGTTCACAGCCGCCGAAGTCAGTCTTCTCGAAAACCAAGAAGGTTGACAACATCCGCCTAATCCAGATTCGTGATTACAAGAGCGACAAACACGTCGTTTACATCCCACGTGCCCAGGCCAGACGATTCTGCAACGTTGATGAAGTGATGATTGGGCGCTACGGCCCCCCACTTTTTCAAATACTGCGTGGATTGGAAGGGGCATACAACGTCGCTTTGATGAAGGCAGTGCCAGATGAATCAAAACTCTCACGCGACTTTCTGTTTTATTTTCTGAAACACTCCACAATCCTACAATACATCATTTATCATTCCGAACGTGCAGCAGGCCAGATTGGAGTGACCAAGGAAACACTCGAACCTTACCCCATTGCTTTGCCCTCCTTGGCTGAACAGAAAAGAGTCGTTGAAACAATCATGGAGATTGAATCCGAATCCCAACGGCTCGAATCCATTTACCAACAAAAGCTCGCCGCGCTGGAGGCGTTGAAGAAGTCGATGCTGCATCAGGCATTTAGCGGAGAACTGTGACGATGGAGGTTTGTATACATTTCTTGATTGAATGTATACAAATACATATACTTTGTATACATGTTATATAAAGATGGATACAAACCATGAAACCCATAGAGCTTGGCAAGAATATCGAGCAAAAGGGTGGATTTAAAGCATTCATACTTCACCCATTTCCTCCCAAACAGGGGTTTGACTGGGATTCACAACTCCTGAAGAAGGCAAATCACGCCACGAGGTTGCTGGGTAAACTCGACGGCAGTACGAAACTCCTACCCGACGCCGATTTCTTCCTCCTGATGTATCTTCGGAAAGATGCCGCTTCCTCAAGCCAGATTGAGGGGACGCAAGCCACGATGATCGATGCCATTGAAGCGGAAGCAAAAGTAACCACCAACATTCCCAAAGATGTCGATGATATCCTGCACTACATCAAGGCGCTACACCACGGGATGAAGCGGATGCGCGATGATAACTTTCCGGTTTCACTCCGCTTTGTCCGTGAGTTACATGCCAAACTTATGGACCAGGCGCGAGCAACACACTTTTCCGATCCCGGAGAATTTCGCACAAGCCAAAACTGGATTGGCGGCACCCGTCCCGATAACGCCCGTTTCGTTCCTCCGCCTGTTGAAGAAATGAAGATGGCGTTGAGTGACCTTGAGCGTTTCATCCATGCAGACGATTCGACGCTGACACTGATAAAGGCCGCCCTGATCCATGCTCAATTTGAAACCATTCACCCCTTCCTCGATGGCAATGGAAGGACGGGCAGAATGCTGATCACGTTTTATTTATGGAAAGAACAATTTCTTGAAAAGCCGGTTCTCTTCTTATCCTCCTTCTTCAAGAAGCATCAGGAACTGTATTACGAGAGACTGCTCGGTTATCAAAAGCAAGGCATCGTTGATGAGTGGGTTGATTTTTTTCTCGAAGGCGTCATTGAAGTTGCCGATGAAGCTATAAACATCGTAAGTAAGATTACTGCATTGCGTGAAGAAGATATGGCAAGAGTGCAAACGCTTGGAAAGCGGGCGGCAGAGAGCGCGGCACTCTTGCTTCCCAGACTTTATGGCCAGCCTGTTATCAATGTCGCTCTCGTGCAAAAGTGGACGGGGTTTACACGTGCCGGCGCGCAGACGGTAATCAATCGGTTTATTGAAATGGGTATTCTTTCTCCGAAAGATAAAGACAAGAAATACGGACAATCGTATATTTATAAAAAGTATACAGCCATCTTTGCAGACAGCAAGTAACTCGTGAACGAAGCCGAAACAAGAGCCGAACATATCGACCCCGCACTGAAAGCAGCAGGCTGGGGTGTTGTGGATGGAAGCCGCATCCGGCGCGAATACCTCATTGCGCCCGGACGCATTGAAGGTCATGGTCGGCGCGGTAAATCGCTCTCCGCTGACTACATTCTGGAGTATCGCAACCACAAGCTCGCCGTCGTTGAAGCCAAAGCGTTGGACGAAGAATTGAGTGAAGGGGTGGCACAGGCAAAGAATTACGCGGGCAAACTTGCAGTCCGTTTCGCGTACGCCACCAATGGTCAGGGCATCTATGAAATTGACATGGAGACCGGCAAGGAAGGCGAGACGCCGCGTTATCCGACGCCTGACGAACTTTGGAACATGACCTTTGCCAGGCAGGACGCGTGGCGTGATCGTTTCGCCGCCGTGCCGTTCGAGGACAAAGGCGGCAGTCATCCTTCCCGCTATTATCAGGATATCGCCATCGAGCGCGTGATGGAGGCAATCGCAGAGAATGAACAACGCATCCTGCTCACGCTCGCCACCGGTACAGGCAAGACGTTCATCGCATTTCAGATTGCATGGAAACTTTTCCACAGCCGGTGGAACCTGAGTCGGGAGCCGTCACGCCGTCCGCGCATTCTGTTTCTTGCCGATAGGAATATTCTTGCCAATCAAGCGTACAACGCCTTCTCTGCATTCCCCGAAGATGCGCTCGTGCGTATTGCGCCGGATGAAATCAAGAAGAAGGGAAAGGTGCCGAAGAACGGCAATGTCTTCTTCACGATTTTTCAAACGTTCATGGCTTCGACGGGCTCAGCCACCGGGCCTTCGACGGGCTCAGCCACCGGGCCTTCGACGGGCTCAGCCACCGGGCCTTCGACGGGCTCAGCCACCGGGCCTTCGACAGGCTCAGCCACCGGGCCTTCGACGGGCTCAGCCACCGGGCCTTCGACAGGCTCAGCCACCGGGCCTTCGACAGGCTCAGCCACCGGGCTTCAGGGTTGGAGAGCCACGGGAACTCAGGAGGGCGAAAAAACTCATTTAGATGAAATTACCGAGATCAGGGATGCTTTTGGCTACATGTATATCCTCGAATGCGCGGACGGGAGTTTCTATACTGGAAGCACCAAAGATTTGCGTTTGCGGATACAACAACATAGCACGCAAGAAGGCGCCCGACACACAGCAACACGGTTGCCCGTCAAACTTCTCTACTACGAGACATTTACTCGAATCGACGAGGCATTTGCCCGGGAAAAACAGGTACAGGGTTGGAGCCGGGCGAAGAAGCTTGCATTGATCAAAGGCGACATCGATTTGCTTCAACGGTTATCCAAGAACAAACAGTTCGCTGAGCCTGTCGAAGCGTTCGCTGAGCCTGTCGAAGCGTTCGCTGAGCCTGTCGAAGCGTTCGCTGAGCCTGTCGAAGCGTTCGCTGAGCCTGTCGAAGCGTTCGGTGAGTATCCGCCGGACTTCTTTGACTTCATCGTCATTGATGAGTGCCATCGCGGCGGAGCGAACGATGAAGGCAACTGGCGCGGCATCATGGATTATTTTGCGCCCGCTGTGCAACTCGGACTAACGGCAACGCCCAAACGAAACGAGAACGTGGACACCTACAGATATTTTGGCGATCCGGTATTCATCTATTCGCTCAAGGAAGGCATCAACGACGGCTTCCTTACGCCGTTCAAGGTGAAGCAGATTCAGACCACGATAGATTATTACGTCTACACGCCCGACGACACTGTGGTTGAAGGTGCAATCGAGGCGGGAAAGGTTTACGAAGAGCCGGCCTTCAACCGTACAATCGTGATTCAGGAACGTGAAAAGAAGCGCGTGGAAATCTTCATGTCGCAGATCAATCAGAATGAAAAGACGCTGGTGTTCTGCGCGAATCAAGCCCATGCACTGCTTGTCCGAGACCTGATCAACCAATTGAAGACGAGCACCGACCCGAACTATTGCCATCGCGTTACGACGGACGACGGGGCGCTGGGCGAACAATATCTGCGGGATTTTCAGGATAACGAGAAGACAATTCCGACAATTCTTACCACATCGCAAAAGCTTTCCACCGGCGTGGATGCACGAAACATCCGTAACATTGTTTTGATGCGCCCGATTAATTCGATGATTGAGTTCAAGCAGATCATTGGCCGGGGCACACGGCTCTTTGACGGCAAGGATTATTTCACGATTTATGATTTCGTGAAGGCGCATCTTCACTTCAGCGATCTCGAATGGGACGGCGAGCCGATTGAACCGGATCCGAAACCCGAACCGCCGCCTCGTCCACCTACACCACCGCCGGAACCAGACCCGGGACATGGTCCGCGTTCACAGAAGATCAAAATCAAACTTGCGGATGGCAAGGCCCGCACCATTCAGCACATGATGTGTACAACCTTCTGGCATCCCGACGGCACGCCAATGTCGGCGCAACAATTCCTGGAGTCACTGTTTGGAAAAATCCCGGCATTCTTCAAAAACGAAGCGGAACTTCGGGCGATCTGGAGCGTCCCCGATACACGCAAGAAACTGTTGCAAGGGCTCGCCGAGCAAGGTTTTGGGCGCGACCAACTGGTCGAGATGCAGAAGATCATTGATGCTGAGAAAAGTGACCTCTTCGACGTGTTGGCACATGTGGCTTATGCGCTGCCGCCAATGACCCGCGAGGAACGGTCTGACAAGGCCAAGGTCATAATCACTTCTCAGTTCAATACGAAGCAGCAGGTGTTCCTCAATTTTGTGCTATCGCATTACGTGAGTGTCGGGGTGGATGAACTTGACCAGGAAAAGCTGACGCCGCTCCTGCGGTTGAAATACCACAACGCCATCACCGACGCCGTCGCCGATCTTGGCAATCCTGAGGCAATTAGCAAAATGTTCAGCGGATTTCAGAGATACTTGTATCTGGAACCTGCCATCGCATGAAAGTACGAAACAAAAACAATCGGCTAACTAGCATGCCCAATCTCTTTCAACCATTCCCCGTCTCCACCGCTCAGGTTGCGGACTTTGAAAAGAACGGCCACATCCTTCTTCGCACCGTTGCTTCGACGGACGAGATACGGTTTTTCCAACCGATCATCCGGCGGGTAAGCCATAAGCACAATACCGAAAAGCGGAAGCTCGAAGAACGCGATACGTACGGGAAGGCTTTTCTGCAAACAACGAATGTCTGGCGGCACGACGGACAGGTAAAGGAATTCGTCTTCGCTAAAAGGTTTGCGCGGCTTGCAGCCGATCTGCTTGGAGTTGAACATATCCGGCTTTACCACGACCAGGCTCTCTACAAAGAACCCGGAGGCGGCCGCACGCCGTGGCACCAGGACCAGTATTACTGGCCGCTCGACACGGACAAGACAATTACAATATGGATGCCGCTGGTCGACATAAACGCAGACATGGGAATGATCGCGTTCGCATCCGGTTCGCACGAGAACGGACAGGTGGAGAACACCGCCATCTCCGACAAGTCGGAATTATTTTTTTCCGACTATGTGAGGTCGCAGGGTTTTGAGGTAAGCTCGCCAACGTCGATGAAGGCTGGAGACGCAACGTTCCATCGCGGCTGGACAATCCACAGCGCGTCGGGGAACAATTCGAAGACGATCACGCGGGAAGTGATGACGATAATTTATTTTGCTGACGGGGCGAGAGTTACCCATCCGCAAAATGAAAACCAGGAGGCTGATCGGGTTGCATGGCTTGGCAGTTTATCACCGGGAAAGAAAGCGGCGGCGGAGATGAATCCTGTGTTGAGCTAACGTCTGCCGGGCTGAGCACCCTTCGACTTCATCCCAACCTGAGAAACGGTCGGGATTGCGCTCAGGGTGACGCGGGTTTCGATTTTCGAAACTATCGGAGTAATCAAAAAGGGCGGCCCGGTCAATGACCGAACCGCCCTTCCCGTTCAGAGAGGACAGCTCTCTGGTTAGAATCTGAATCGTGTGCCTACGGCGATCGAACCGTGTGAGAAATTGTCCGGTGACATGAGCAGCTCAATGTTCTCGGTCGCAAGATCGAGGTCGAAGAAGCCGAGGTTGATACCGAAACCGAGCGCGTAGTTCACGCGATCTGTTCCACCGAACGAAATACCGGTGCGGATAGGCAGGAATTTAAGCAGCTTCCACTCAATCCCCGTGGATATTCTTCCCTTCGTCGTTGCGCCGGGGGCGTCGACCAGTCCCTGGTTGAAATCAACGCCAAAGATCAGTTCACCGGGCACCCATTCGATCAACTTGTCCACTTGAAACGCTACGCCTGCGCGGAACGTCGTCGGAAGCGAGGTTGAAAACGGTGCGCCGGATTTTGTTTTTCCTTTAAGAGAATTTGTAATCGCCTGCCCGTCCTCCACCTGGCGTGGATCGTCCACCACAAGTGTCGTGTCTGCGGTCGTCTCTTCAATATTCCCTTCCCAATTCACTTTGCCGATATCGACGAGGCTGAGTCCGAACGTGATGCCGCTTTGTGTTCCGCCTGCAATACCTATATCGAAACCTGTTCCGTTACCGGCGACGGGCATGCCGAAAATTCCCGGCGTAAAGCTGCCTGTGTTCGGATCCTTCCCGGCGATCCTCGATGTGTAACTGACTTGTCCGGTAAGAATCCCGTCCTCCGATGTCGCGAGCGAAGTATTGAATTGTCCGAACTCGTAATAACCGAAACCCTGCACAAGCTTCACCGACCCACCGATTGACATCCAATCGAGAAATCCGAAATGCGGGATGATTCCACCGAATGACAGCGCATACTCGCGCAGCCACGATGCCTTTGCATTCGTGCCGCTGAAATCGTACCTGGAGCCGGGCGGGTTGCCGTACAACGCAAATTCAAGATATTGTCGCGGCACAGAAACGGATGCCGCTAACTGGTCGGTAACCGTGAATGCAAAGCCACCAACTGACTCAATCTGTAATGAAATCCCAAGAAGCCGTGCAGAAACATCAGCAGAGATTTCCCCGACGCCGCCGTCGAAGGCGCTGAGAATATCCTGCTTCGCATTTTCATCGAGGTATGTTGCAACCCGGCCCGACGTTGTTTGGGTGCCGGTGAAATATTTATTGTAGGTTCCGTAAGTTAAGAAGTCGCTGCCCGCATGCACGCCGAACGGCGCGAGGCTGACTGTGAACACGTCATCCTTCATTGCGAGGTTCGCCGGGTTGATGCCGACTGCATCGAGTCCTTTGGAAGAGCCGACGAACGTCCTCGCCATTCCCATTCCCCGCACATTTGTCCGCTCACCACCCGCCAGGGCTTGCCCTCCGGTGAAGGCACACAGTGCTGCAATCATCATGAATATTTTCTTCTCCATTATTGCACCCTCACGGATAGAAGCGACCACACTCTCACGCGGACGTTATCCGACGTTTTGAATTTCACTGCCGGCCCGCCGCCGGGTGTATTCAAGATGACTGCATAGGAAACAAACTCCGCGGGATTGTACTGCTCAACCTCTTGCCTTGATAATTCTATGACGCGTGTGCTCTTCGCCGGTGCGGTAACGTTTCCACCCGCATCCACTGAAGCCGGTGCAAACGAAATCGGTACGCCTGATTGCGGAATAGACAGAAGATTCTGACGTGCACGATTCAGGAGTGCGATATTCACGGAGACGCCGACAGGCAACCGGTTTTCGATTTCAATGTACACTTTGCCGGTGTTCACGTACTTTGTCTTCTCTTTATCCAACGTGAAATCTCTCTGTCCGTCGCCGGTGGTGTCACCAATGGCGAGCGTGTCGCGCACGCTTGCCGAGACAATTCCAAGAGTCAACGGCACGTTCAGATCAACCGAGCCGGTAATTCCGCTGTTGAGTCCCACCGATCCAACGCCTGCCAGGGTTGGGTTATACACGTCAGTTGGATTGATAAGCGCTCGTCCAACGATGTGCAGGCTATCGGGCAGCTTGCCGGTAATCTGACTGAGGAATCTTCCCACTTCCGCAGGATCGAACTGGATTTGATCTTGTCCCGGCGAGATGCGCCGTTGTGAAGCCGGAAAGTTTATAAAGACAGAATCACCTGCTGCATTTTTTCTCGTCCCAATCTTCAAATATAAATCCGAAGGGAAGCCGAGTGAAGATATTGATCGGAGCCCTAATGAGGCGGCCGGAAGATTCAATTGTCCCGAGAATTTCTGTCCAATCGCACCAAGGTTAAACCCAATTTTCGTGTCGATGTTGACCCAGGTGGGCTTCAGAACTGCAACGGCGGAATCAACCACGATAGGCGCGTTCTTCGTTACTGCAATCGAGACTCTGTCCGTTTCGGAAATTGTCACTGGCTGTCCAAGCGACGCATTGACAGCGACCGTACTCAGAACATTCAACGAAGTAAGCAAGCTGCCGTTCTGGGTTTTGATGCGGGTATTGGCAAGGTTCAACAAGAGCGAGCCCGTTCCGTTCGGTCCAAGGAAAAGACTGTCCTCGTACGGAACGTAGTTGCCGCCGATGTGGCGCTGCAATTCAAGGAACCGGAATTTGAAAACCATGCTCAGTGCAACGTTACTCGCGAAGGCGAACCGGAGGCTCCCATTCTTCATATACAGTTCTTTAACGAGCGTTGAATCGTCGATGTGAAGCCGCGCCGTGTCGTTGTCTGCGAGACGTTGCGCAGGAATATCTGCAAGCGTCGCACGCGATGCCTTCAGGTTTGTCGTCGACATTGTTGCGACAAGAAGATCGCCGTTCGGGATTGTCACCGGAGTCTGGCTGCCGGGAGTGTGGAACTGCAAGCCGGTAATTCTGTAATCACTGTTGAATGTTTTTGATGCAAGGTCGTCCGACGCCGTCCGCGAGCTGCGGGCAGGAATGGTCGAAGGATTGAAAACGAAAGTCGCAATAACGTTTCCCTGAAGATCCAGAAGACGAATCGGAGTTTGTACTTCCATAGGCACGGGCAGATTGTTCTGCACTTGCAGGTTGATTGTGCCGGTCTTCAGAGTAATATTTTCGAACGCGGGAATCTTTGCCCGTATATCTGCAAAGGTCATTGTCGTGTCGGGAATCGGCACCGTTTGTCCCTGCGGCATCCAGCTTATGTTAATCGGAGTCCGTTGGTCCGGCGAGTTTACCGTGAACGCGCCGAACTGCAGCGCCAACGATGTGTCCTTCGGGTTCAATGAGAGCTTGTCCGTTACGTACGTCGGAGGAATGTTCACCGACTTGGAAACGGAGATCTGGCTGCCTTCACCGATCTTGAGAACAGTCGTATCGTTGGCGATGATATCCGCCAACGTGTACAATTTGTTCGCGAGCGGAACGGTAAGGTTGACATCCCAAGTCGGTACAACCGGAGTCAAGGGTTCCTGAAAACAATTGAGTGACATGAGTGCCAGCGGCACGGCAGTGAGCACGCTCTTGACAATGCGGGCGTTAGCGCGGTTCAGTTTGAAAAGCATCGTTCCCCTCTAATAATAAATTGCTGGCGGAGTGCCAGATTCACTATTAGAAAGGCAAGACAGGTGCCAATGTGAATGATGTTCGACGCACATCACACG
>JBBRUI010000138.1:0-11224 GCA_038247945.1 Bacteroidota bacterium
CTTCAAAACGAGCGTGTCTCTGCGGCCAGCTTCCATGTACACGCGTTGCGCGGGATAATCGAATGTATAGCGTCCGAACGCCCATGAATTTCCGTCAAGTGCCTTGCCTAGAAAAAAACGGGAGTAGAACGCCGTGTCGGTCAGACTCTCAAAGACTGCATGAAGATTTGCAAGCGGGACTTTTTTGTAGGAATCGATGTAGGCGATTGTCTGATACGAAACCGACTTTCCCTTTTCAATTCGTTTCAAAGTTTTGATTCGAACCTGGCCGAGGTCGAACGTGTAATACCGGACGTTGTATGTGAGATCTTCTTCCTCCACCAATACTTTCGAAGGAGGAATATTCTGACTGTAACCTGCCACGCTGATGGCGAACAGCATAGACATGACAACGGCAGTACAAAGAATTGCACTGCCGTTGCCCGCTACACAAAATTTTGATAAAGGATGAAACAAACTCTTACTTTATGCTTGACAGATTCTTGGAAATTTTCTCCGCCTCGGGGAATAAGCCTACACCTTTTTTAAATTGATTGTCCTCGGACAGTGTAACCCGCGAACCACCAACATTTCCCCACAATGACCTGGCAATGGTTGCTTTCGCCAGCAGCTTGACAAACCGAAGATCCTTTTCGTATGACTCCTTCTTGAATTCAATTCCCTTTGCCTTCGCAATCGCGTTGATGCTCTCCAGCATAGTGTCGGTAACCTCGAATTCTTTTGCAAACTTACGTCCGTCCGAGCCGTAGGTCTTTTTCATTTCGCTTCCGTTCGTTTCCATGTATTTATTTGCAAAATCCAAATACACTTGCTTGCTCCGTAACTGGGCAGAATATTCGCCGAGACGTTCGGCCTTCACTATATAATCGGGAGTAATGCCGCCGCCGCCATAGACAATTCTACCGCCCGCAGTTTTGAATTTTGGCTTGGCAGAATCTTTTTCCGCGGAGTGCGTAAGGTTTTCGCCTTCTTCTTCGTTGCGCTCGAATGCCTCGCGCGCATATTTTGACTTGTCCTGACCGTACGGTCGCTGAATCAGTCTACCACTCGGTGTATAGTACCGAGCGGTTGTAAGACGAAATCCGGAGCCGTCAGGTAAATCATATTGCCGCTGGACCAAGCCCTTCCCGAACGTTGTTTCTCCGACGATCAATCCCCTGTCCCAATCCTGCACTGCGCCGGAAACAATTTCGCTCGCGGATGCCGAGGCATTGTTTACAAGTACAACCAATGGCACGTCAGCAAACCGTGCGGAACCTGAAGAAATATATTCCTCATTGAACTCGGGACGCCGCCCTTTGGTGTAGACAACTTTCTTTGCTTTCGGAAGCAGTTCATCCGCCATCTTAAATGCCTGATCAAGGTAGCCGCCTCCATTGAAACGAAGGTCGAGAACGAGTTTCTTCATTCCTTCTTTCTTCAGCTTACTCACCGCATCAGTAAACTCCGAGTGCGTAGTTGCCGCAAATCTCGTCACGCTCACATAACCCACCTCATCGTTGAACATAAACGACGCGTCGACGGTGTACAAAGGAATTTTGTCACGATGGATTTCGAAGTCGAGTAGATTTTTGATGCCGGTCCGGGCAATGGTTACCTTGACCTTTGTCCCTTTGGGTCCACGGAGTTTCTTGGGGACAACGTCCTGCGTAATGCCAACAGCGGAAGTGTCGTTTATCTTTACAATCTTATCGCCTGCTTCGATTCCCAGAGCCGCGCTCGGTCCGCCGACGATTGGTGTAACGACAACGAGCGTATCGTTGAGAACGGCAAACTCAATACCGATACCTTCAAAGCTTCCTTGAAAATCTTCTTTGATCTTCTGCATTTCAGACGCCGGAATGTACACCGAGTGCGGATCGAGTTCACCCAGCATTCCGCGGATAGCGGCTTCCGTCATCTTCGGAGTATCAACGTCCTCCACGTAGACCTTTTGCGCCATGCTCAATACATCCTTGAACTTATTGAGCTGGTCGTAGATATTATCGCCGGAGATCATCCGGTTCAGGAACGAACCGGCAACAAGACTTAACGCAACAATTAGACTGACGCTAAAGAGCGAAAACCGCTTCCTCATAATACTCCCCACAAGAGATCGAACGATTGATGAATTCTGTCTATCCACACAGTCTAATACGTGTAAGTATTGAATAAAGTTCTGCTAAGCGAGTCTAACCAAAAGAGGATTCAAAGTCAATTTAGCGGACGGGCTTCCACTCATCCAGAATGGATCGGCGGAGGAATTGAACGGCGAGGAAGTTCATGAACCATGATGCGGTAACATATGCATAGCCATACTTGCGGTATCGGCGGGGCGATTCGTACACAACAACATCCTTCAGGAATTTTATGCGGCCAATCTTTTCAAGACGCCTGAACATATCATAATCCTCCCCGGCCGCGATCTTCGACGCATAACCATCTACCCGCTCGAATACTTCCCGCTTCATTATATGGCACTCTCCCCGCCCCATCGCCATCCCCACCTGGTTCATCATGTAAAAAAACCAGTTGTAGAACCCGTGATAGTATTTATCGATAGTTTTGCTTTCGTGGGGATATATTTCAACGCTGCACGTAATGGCTGCAAGACCTTCCGCATCGATTTCTTCCACGATGCGGCGGAAAAAATACTCCGGGTCCTTGACAAGCGTGTCGGCGTTCAGAAACACAAAGACATTTCCCGTGGCGGCTCTCGCCCCCTCATTTCGCCCCAGAGAAATTGTCTGTTTCACTTGTTCGACATTCTCAACAACTTTGTGCGCAAGCCTTCGGGCGATTTCAATCGTTCGGTCAGCACTGCCGCCGTCGCTGACTATGAGTTCCAGGTTGTAGCGTTTGACAAGTTCGGGAGTGAATTGCCTCAGCATTCCTTCCAGCAATTTTTCTTCGTTGAAGGCGGGGATGATGACACTGATGCTTGAAGTATGTCGTTCGGCAGAATTCAGCGTATTCTCTATTTTAACTTTCTCACCTTCTGAACTATCTGGTATCGTACTTCTTTATCCAGCTTTGTCCGCCATGTTGGAGTGACAACCGAGCATTGATAAATCCGCTCAAAGCCGGCTTCGGAAAGCGATACAGTTTCAATGGGATGACGCCACAGCGTTGCTGCTTGTTTGAGTGTGAATGCAGTCTCGATGCCGAGCCATTCGTCGACAAGCGAAAAATGTTTCACACTTTTTTCCACACCTGAGCTTCGCAGACGTTTGTCGTCGAGACTTCGTTTCTCCACCGTGTAGTAGCGGTCATGCGCATCTCCCGCCATCAATCCAACGCTGAACTCAACGCCAAACCAGATGTCAACCGATTTGGGTTCACGATTCGTAATCGTATAATCGATCGTGAATTCTGATTCACCTTTGGTGTACTTCACCACCTTCTGTACGGAAACCCGGTGCGGTACGCTATCAAACCATAACGCTCCGTCCCGTTGCAGCGTAATCTTTACTCCATCCTTTTCCAAATCAACGTTGTGTTTGTAGGGTTGATTGACAAAATCGCCGAGCTCAAGATATTTGCTTTGCGAATACATCTCAAGCGTTGTATGGGGACTGAAGAAATGATCGACCAGCGATGCGTGACGGTACCAGTCGAAGTGCAAATGTTTTTCCAATCCCGCTTCTTTGACCAGCACACTGTCATGAACGTTGGAGGAATCCTCCAGCTTCCCTCCTTTCGTCATCAACCGACGGTGATAGCCTTCTTCTCTTCTGCTGAGGATATCGAGAAGGTTGTATGCTATCGGCTTGTAATCCAACTCAATTAAACTTCCGCCAACGCCCGGCTTGAAGTACAGATTCATCTCATCCGACTCGACAAGAATTTCTCTCGACCCATCGCAGTCGAAATCGGATTCCTCAACGCGAACAGGCGGGAGCTTTTCTATTTCGTCAAGTTTCTTTTCCGCTTCAAGAAGATTACGGTAAACCGGGAATCGAAGGTTCGGCAAATACAAGCCGCCAAACACACCATGCCAGTACGGGTCATTGCATTGTCCCGCCCAAACATTGTCCCATAAGTCTTGCGGGATTTTCTTCTTTTCAGCTACCACTCTCGCCCGGCCGGCAACACGCAGCATCTTCTTGTGCATGTGGTTCGCCTCAGGATACTTGGCAAGAAAATTTCGCCAGTATCCGCCGCGCACGAACATCAGGTTCTCTTCATCGACATGCTTCTGCTTCAGTTCGTTCTCAAAATTTTCAAGTTGAATAAACGCCGTCGGGTTTAGAGCCCACTTCAACATTTCCGCATACGACGCGGTCGGCAAATAGATTCTCCCCAGCGGTGGGAAATTATCAACCACTTCACCGAGATGAACCATTTTAATCCATGAATTTTCTTCGACCATCTGACAAAAAGAATTCAGCCATCCGTTGGTGTACACATGATTGAACGTCTTGGGCCACACGCCGAACTTTTCGCCATCATCAGCATTGAGGACAACGCGTGCACGATTTTCGGAAGCGACATTCTGAAAGTAGTGCAATGTTTCTTCCAACGGACGGAAGGGAACTGTGTAACGGAGTGTCTTATCGATGGGAAGAACTTTGATTGTGTGACCCTGCTCCTCCGTTATGTAGTAGCCCAAAAGTTCATCGTCATGCAAACCAACGTGACGGAAGTGCGTGTCATCTACAACAACAAACTCAACTCCCGCTTTTTCCAGCGAAGCGACGAGCGGCTGTTCCCAGACCCGCTCGGCAAGCCACATACCTCGGGGTTCATAATCGAAGAGTTTGTGAATATACTCCGACAACTTCTTTATTTGTCCGAGGCGATCCGGCTCCGGTATGATCGCAAGTATTGCTTCATAGTAGGAGCCTGTCAACAACTCCAACTGTCCCTGCTTCACCATCTCTTTCATCCTCTCAATCAACTCAGGGTGTTGCACAGCGAGCCATTCGAGCAGCGTTCCCGTCCAATGCTGCGTTATTTTTATAGCCGGGTGCTTATCCATTACATCGAGAAAAGGTTTGTACGAGTGCTGGTACGCCTCTTCAAAAACCCTCTCGAAGTTTCCGATAGGTTGATGGTTGTGAACGGCGAAGACAGTGTTGATCGTTTTCATGTCAGAAAATTCTGTAGACGAGCGAAAATTCAATTTGTGTCAATCTCTCGAACGCTTTCCCTTTGAAAAGCTGCACCGTACCGCTGGCGGCAAAATTCACGGGAGCGGATTCAAGATATGGCTCTCCTGTGGGAGTTACCTTAGGAGTGAGCCTCACGAACTCCCAGAATCGTTTGCCTGCAAGAGTTTTGTGTTCCCACTGCTTCAGAAAAGTGGCTGTTACATTCGGGCGGAGCGTAATAAGCCCGCCGACAATAAGCGATGGATTCGTCAACTCCCGCTTGGTAGAAATAATAATGCCTTTCTGAGCAGGGATGTCGCGCAACCAAATCTCAATCTCAGCCCGGGCGAATTCTGAGTCTTGCAATACTTCAACATTAATGTTCCGTACGGAGATGACAAATGCACCGCCGAGACCCACTGCTTGTGAATCCCGGATCTCAACAACTCCGCTCGACACATCATATGTTGCGCGGAGAAATTTTTCCGGTTCAATCCGTGAAGGCAGCGACTCATCGCAGGACAAGAAGTTGAAAAGAAATAAGCTGAAGACCAGGAGTCGGATTGTCATGAGTATATTTGTTTGGGAGTTACGATCTGCGAGAAAAAGCAACGAAAGAATCCCAAGACATGCAACTATGCAACTGCATTCATTGCAACTCGCCGGCTTCATACGTAAATTGAACGAGCAATCAAGTTCATTCCCGTTTACCAATCGACAAACAATGAAACAAGTTTTATTCTTCCTCTGTGTATTGTTCCTTGTTGCTCTCCCGTTTTATCTTCTCTCACAAGAAAAGCCTTACCGCACTTCCCAACCGGAAGACATCGCAGCCGCGCCGCAATCACTTCCCTTAAACATCAACCAGATGTTCTCGGGCTACAATGCCAATGGCCTCCAGGAAAACAGGGCGAACCCTTTTCTTTCACCGCGTGTAATGTTTTCCCCCACACCGCACGCAACGACTGTCATCGCCGGCGGGGTATTTTTGGGGGGGGGGTGGGCGCGGGATGGGCGCAATCCTATAGTGCGCGTAGGTGGCGGATACTTTTCGAGCAGTCTTGCCAATGGTGCAATTCTGGGAACCCGCACAGGAATCATCCAGAGTACAAGCGACAGCAGCGTGCGCATGTATCGCATTCGTTCCGACTTCAGGAAGATCGATCTACGGCCCGACGCGGCAGAGACGTACGGGAAAGCTCCCACCGCCGTTACGAACTCCGATCTCACGACACTGCGTGCAGCGTATGCAAAAGATTGGGCGGGATGGCCGTGGCAATTCGGCGCTCCGTTTTATGACGTCGGATACCTGGATGCGAATAAGCAACTCACCGGAGCGAACAACAATGTGTTGGATTGGGGAGAAGATGTTAACCGCAATGCATTTCTCGATCCCGGTGAAGATGTCAATCGCAATGGTGTGTTAGATGGAGAATCTCCCGGTTACGCTGATGCCGATATGGTTTTATGGTTTGTCTCGAACGATATCGGCGGGCAGAGAATATTTTCGTCCCAACCTGTCGGAATGGAAATGCAAGGAACGATCTGGGCGTATAACCGGCCCGGTGCGATGGGAAACGTCATTTACAAACGTTTCCGCCTCGTCTACAAAGGATCGTCGTTCACGACAGCAAATGCAACCATCGATAGTCTGTATATCGGACATGCGGCGGATCCTGATATTGGCGATGCGTTAGATGATTTTGCCGGCTGCGATTCGCTGCTCAACCTTGGATTCGTTTACAATGCAACGGCGTACGACCGATTGTTCAGCGCAATTTCCCTTCCACCGCCCACCATCGGGTACGATCTTATGCAGGGACCTGTTGTACGCGGCGTCGCGGGCAAAGATCTCAATCGCAACGGGATCGACGATGCTTCCGATTACGCAATCATCAACTTGAAATCAAAAGGACCCGGCTACATCAATCTGCCTATGACTTCATTTGTCTTTTTTGATTTTCAGAATCGATACGCTTCACGAGCTGTCGCCCCGGGATTTGGTAATTTCCAATCAACCGCGTGGTACCAAACTTTGCGAGGGTTGCCTCCTTCTCCCATCGGTCCACCCGATCCGCCTCTGCTTATCAATCCGACAACATTGACCGGCTCATCATACTGGGCAAGCGGAGATCCGGTTTTGCGTTATGGTTGGATCGATGGCGCGCCGCTTGTTGCCGGCGACAGAGATTTTATCCTGTCGTCGGGTCCGTTGACCATGGCATTAGGAGATACGCAGGAAGTTGTGTTTGCGGTCGTGGGCGGACTGGGCACCGACAACATTGCAAGCATCAAAGTAATGAAGTACAACGACAAAGTAGCGCAGGTGGCGTACAACAACGCGTTCAAACAGCCCAAAGCTCCTGCTCCTCCCAACGTAAAAGTTTTTTCGATGGATGGGCAAATTCTTTTGGAGTGGGGATTGGATTCATTGAGCGTCGCGGAAAGTGAGGTGCCGGTACTCTTCGGTAATTACCGGTTCGAAGGATACAATGTATATCAAGTGCCGGACGGGGCAACAGATTTAACCAATGCAAAACGGATCGCAACCTTCGATCTCATCAACGGAATCAGAACCATCTCGCAGGATGAATTCGATGTTCAGGCCGGAGAGATTTATCTGCGGCCGGTTCAGTACGGAACCGATAGCGGCATTCGGCGGAGTTTTTTGATTTCGCAGGATCAGCTCTGGAACCGCCCGTTGGTGAACGGACAGAACTATTATTTTGCCGTCACATCATATAATTACACGCCGGATGCAACGACAACAATCCGGAGCGCTGAAAGCGCTCCCGTGATTGTCCGAGCTACGCCCGAGACTGTACGGCCCGGAATTGTTTATCCGTACACTGTTGGAGATACGATCGGGGTTCGAACGCTCGTCGGAAGCAGCGACGCTGTTGTTGTTCCGGTTATTTACAATCCGCGTGGACAATCCGGGGCAGCGTATCATTTACGGTTTGACACGACGACATCGAAAAAAACTTACAAATGGACACTGACCAATGCGTCGACAGGCAAAATCATTTACTCTGATATTACCGACTTGAGCGGACTCCGACCATACCGGGTTGCCGATGGCGGCTTTGAACTCACGGTGAGTATTCCTCCTGTCGGACTTCGCCAGGTGACCGACCAAAACGGAAACGATGCGTATGGAACAACGAATCCAAATCCCAACTGGACTGTACTGAGTGCGCGGCGAACACTTCGTTCGCTCAACGGCCTCGGCACAACACAACGTGATTATGAAATCCGGTTTGATGGCAGAGGCAGTTACGCTGTGCGCATGGTGATTCTTGCCGGACAGTCTGAGGCGATCAAAGTTCCATTTTCGGTTTGGGATATTGGAAGAAGTTCTGCGGATGTGCCGGTGCAAGTGATTCCTTCGTTCCGTGACTCCGGCAATACCCCGACAACATGGAACGTAACGCCAACCGGGGTGGCGTACGGTGACACGCTATTCAAAATTTTTGAACCCATCCACATAACCGACTCGCCATATCCAACAAGCGGCGACGATTCTGCCGGCGTCTATGCGCGGCGTCTGGAAGTGTTCCGTTCATCGCAAAGTCCGGATGAGCAAGGCAACGCAATGTGGGGGATTCAGATTGCAGATAAAGACCGGGATGGTTTGCCCCCTCCCGTCGGGACGATTATCCGCTTCATCAAATTCCACGAAATACGGCAGGGCGATGTCAAAGAGATTACTCCAATGAAACCCAGTGTCGGCGATACGAAATCGACACGAGCGGATATCAGCAAGATCAATGTGTTCCCAAATCCATATTACGGGGAAGCGTTCTCACCGACCGGATTGGTTCGCCATCGTGTTATGTTTTCTCATCTGCCGGGCAATGCGACGATCAGGATATTCAATCTTGCAGGAAATTTGGTCAAGACGATTATCAAGAGTGATGGCGCAGGCGGCTCGCAGTTTATCGAGTGGACATTGAAGAATGAGTATGACTTGCCTGTCGCCAGCGGGATTTATATCGCCTACATCGATATGCCGGAGCTAAATGCGACGAAGACATTGAAGCTGGTAATTATACAAGGTGTGGAAAATCCCAACGGACTATAGAAGCGAGTTGCTTTAAGGCGGATATCGAACGTAGATGTTATAAATGAGAGAGAACTCATACGCATCAGTTTTTTCAGTGGGAACATTTTCAAAAGCTTGTACAGTTGCAACCGCAGTGAACCTCACCGGCGCAGATTCAAAATAGAACCGCTGGCTGCCATCCACCCGTCCGCGAAGCTGAACGTAATTCCAAAAGCCTCGGCCGTTATCTGCAATATGACCCCATTGCCTTGACATCGTCACCGAATCGCCGGGGACGATCGTCAGGAAGCCGTTCGGTTCGATATACGGATAATCCACATTCACTTCTGTGAACGTAACGCTCGTCTTGATCGTTGGCTGGCTCGTTAGCCACAGATCGATCTTTCCTTTGATGAACGGCCTGTCCTGAAGTACTTCATTGAAGAAACTGCGAAGCGCAAGCTCCAGGCTACCCGATGAACCGTTGATCGTAATCGGAAAACCCGCGATTGTAGAATCGATAAAGACGTTCACAATGGCGTTAGGCTGGACGCGCACCCATGCCTTCATAAACTTTGCCGGTTCAACACGAACGGGAAGCGTCTCGTCGCAGCTCAGCGAGAACACTGCAAAGAGAATAATCATTCCGACGCAATAAATCTTTTTAGAAATCAATCTGAACCCCTAGCGTTGTTCTTCTTCCGATAAAATATCCGCCCGGATCGCTGAGTTCACCGCCGATGCGCCCGTTGGAGTCAATCCACTTCACGTTGTTTTCATCAAACACATTTCGCACGTCAAGATATAGGCTGATCAGCGAGTTCGGCCACCAATCAAACTTAAGGCGCTGCGTCGCACGTAAATCAAGGTTGAAGTATCGCGGCATGCGATCATTGTTCTGCGAGAATGCCTTTTGATTGACGGGTTCAAATCCTGTTGAGGTCGGATAGTTTGTATAAGGGCGGCCTGAATGATACTGTGCGAACAGATTCACCGTGAAATCCCATGGCAGCGAAAGCGAAGTGGTTGCCTTTAATGTATGCCGCTGGTCCCAGCTCAACGGATATACTCTTGTTGCAGGCGGAAGTCCGAACTGTGCGATATAAAATCCGTCGTCGGCGCTCCCGCTCACTCCTTCAGCAGTCATGTATGTGTACGAAACCTCGCCTGTCAACCAGTCTCCACGGTCGCGGCTGATAATGATTTCGAAACCGGAAGCATCGGCGAATGGCGTATTCACATACTCCGCAAACCCGTAACTGCCCGCCAACTTGCTGTCGCCCGGAATAAATGTCTTGGTATCGATTAGATTGGTCGTCTCTTTTTTGAAATATGTTATCGAACCGACGATGTTATGTTCGAAGCTGTACTTCACACTCAGTTCATATGATTTGGTTCGTTCCGGTTCAAGATCGGGATTCCCGGTGACTGCGCTGAGCCCCTTTGCAATTGAAACGCGGTCGAGTCCGCTATAGAGATAATCGAAGAGCGGATATTGAAAATACCATCCGATGTTCAGAAAGAGATAGCCGTTCTCCGAAAGCTGTGTCGCTGCACCAATGCGTGGACTGAACTGCTGTTTCAATTTTGCAGGCACATCTTGTTTGATGTTGAATGTAAATGCCGTATCGCTGACAGGAATCGCTTCAATGGCCGGCCTGCTCGCGGTGGGGTCGAGAAAGTCGTACCGCACACCGAAGTTCAGAAGAATGCCGCTCTGCGGAACGTCGTACTTATCCTGAATATAAAACGCGCCGGTCTTTGGTTTGTAATTGTATGATGAACTGAAATTCAACTGCGGTTCGTTGACCAGCGGCTTGCCGAAAAATGTTTTCCGCGGTTCGTACTTCACAATGTCCGAGTTGACGTTGTAAAAAATCATCTCACCGCCAACCTTTAAGAGGTGCTCGCCGCCTTTATATGCCGCATCAAACTTTGCCGTGTAATTTTCCTGTGTTGTCCTGCTCCACCACGCACGTTGTCCGTCGACGATATATTGCAGAAAGAAGTCATACTGGTACGGATCGTTTGCCGGAACATTCTCCTTTTCGCCTTCACCGATTCTTGCTTTCAGAGAAAATCTGCTGAGGCTTGCAGTGTAGAAGAA
>JBBRUI010000139.1:0-11156 GCA_038247945.1 Bacteroidota bacterium
CAACCGTCTGCCGGTACTCCATTCCCAGGCAGGCGGCGCGCGCGCATACCAAAAAGGTTCTGCAGTATTGGAAATGATGATGTATGTGTTTGGCGAAGAGAATTTCCGGCATGCCATCCGCCATTACCTTCGGCGGCATGCATACGGTAACGTGTCCACGAATGATTTTTATCAGGCATTCCAGGACGCCGTCGGGCTGACTCCCGATTGGTTTTTAGAGGAATGGATTTACCGCGGGGGCGAGCCGCATTATGCAGTGCAGCATGAAACAAACAGCGCGGGCGAAACTGAAATAACTGTCCGGCAAATTCATCCGATGGATGAGTTCGTCAGGCTATTCAAAATGCCGATCGTGTTTGAAGTTCATTACACCGATGGTTCCTTCGACAGCTTGCGTCAGATGATTGGACAGGAATCCGTAAAGGTCGTAATCCAAAACCCAAAAAAGAAAAGTATCGCCTTCGTCTTGTTCGATCCGGGCAGCAACATTCTGAAGAATATCACGTTCCCAAAACCCTTCGCCGAATTGCAGGCACAGGCGCTTCACGCTCCGCACATGATCGACCGGTACGATGCCGTTGCAGTAATGGCGCCAATTGATGCCGACACGAAGCGCGATGTTCTTGCACAGATTTTCCATCGGGAAAAATTCCATTACATTAAAGCTGGAGTCGTTGCCCAACTTATCAATGACACGGCAAACGATAGCCGATTGCTTCTGCGCGAAGCGCTGCGCGACCCGGCTGTTGAGGTTCGCAAGACTGTAATCGACAGCATTATTCACATTCCGGTTACGATGCGAGCCGATTTTGAGGCGCTTCTTACAGACTCGTCGTACGACATTGTTCTTGCGGCCCTGACAAAACTCGCGGCACAATTTCCCGAACATCTGCCGCGTTACCTTGCCACTACGGAAGGTGTGGAGGGTACGGACCGGAAGGTGAAACTGAAGCGGTTCGAGCTGAGTGCTGTAGCAGGCAACAAAGCTTCCGTCGATTCTCTCGTAGTGTACTCAAGCGCATCCTATGAATTCAGATCCCGTCTCATTGCCTTCGATGCGTTGAAACGTTTGAGCCATCTCGATGACCGGGTGATTGGCAATCTCTTCGATGCAATGACGCATTGGAACAACCGGCTCAAGAATCCTGCCACCGCTATTGCGAACAGCTTCTATCAGAATTCCGAATACAAAAAACTTTTTCGTTCCTATTTTCAAAACCATGCATGGACAGCGCACCAGAAACCGCTGCTTGAAAGTTTTGTGAACAAGTAAATGAATTATTGATATTACAATGTCATCCCCGAATGCCTGCCTTCCGGGCAGGCAGGCTTCTATCGGGAATCCAGAACAGAGCGTATGACTGGCTTCCCTGCCTGCCGGCAGGCAGGGCCGCCAACAACGAGCGGGAATGACAAACAATGAAAATGACGCTGCTGTCATCACGCGTATGCTGGCATTCCTGCATAACATGAATGAATTAAAAATCCGTCCGCCTGAAATGCCACTCCTCATTCTTTCGCCCCAATGAACAACTCATTTCTTGAAACGCTTTTCAAGTCCCTGCATCACCGTCTGCAACGCCGGGCGTTCTTGAAATCCGGAGCGGCGGGACTTGCCCAAGCGTTCATTGTGGCGCGGCTGCCGGCACTTGCACGAGAGTCGGGTCCGGCCTTACAGAACACAGGCCACCATGTGGAAATCAGAAAAGGGGGTTCAAGAGGATGCTTTGAAATTCTCTTAGAAAAAAAACCGGTCGTGAGGAATGCATGTGTTCTGGTTGAGACTGAATCAGGCTCCTTTTCTACGCGTGATGAACGCTTTACTTTTGTCGACAAGTCAAATGTCGATACGCTTCAACTGGAGTTCGTCGATTCCCGCCACGTCAGCGACATCACTCTTCACGGTCGCATTCTCCCATCTGAAGGCTGCGTCATTCTCAACGTTGGCGTTACCAACCGGAGCGGAAGCCCGTTGCGGCTACTGGCTATTGAACCGTTGCGAGCAGTACATGAATCCGGCGGCAGCTTCAGTTTCTGGCATGATGTTGCCGACATAAAAATTCTTACCGATTCATGGGAGCGCTGTTACGGTGATGCCGGTATCCGATCCATTTCCGGCAGCGAGACAACCCGCAGCGCGTGGGATATGCATCTGTTTGACACTCGCAAGGGCACGAACTGCAATCTCAGCTTCTTTGAAATCCCCCCGGGCAAAGTTTCCGTTCATCTGAACAAACAACCGAAAGGCGGGTCGGCGGATCTCACCATTCGTACCGAAACTCAAGCCGGAAAACGCGGCGTTGTTGTAATGCCGGACGAAACATTTTCCGCGGGTGAAATCATGATCCGTTTCACTGAGGGTTCCGTCTTCGATGCATTGGAACGTTATGCCGAACTCATCGCAACACGGAACAATATTCAAAGACCGACACTCATCCCCGTCGGGTGGGTTGACTGGTATTTCGCAAAGGGATTGACAACGGAAAAGGACATCATGGAGAATCTTGATTTCCTTGCGCGTGAGTTAAAGGACTTCGGCCTCGAATATGTCCAGCTCGATTCCGGATGGCAACTCGGCATTGAAACATCTCCCCCACCACACAACGTCATCGCCGGCGGGCCCTGGGTACCGAATTCGAAATTCCCGCGCGGGATGCAATGGTATGCGGAGAAAATCAAGGAACGCGGACTCAAACCCGGCATCTGGGTACGCCCTTTCCAGATGGTGGAAGGTGCACCCGAGCGGAGTGAACATCCCGAATGGTTCAATTCAAAAGGACAGATGGACTTTTCCAACCCACAAGTCCTCGAACGCGTCCGCTCTCTCTTCCACACACTCGTGAAGGAATGGGGATACACGTACATCAAGTATGACTTCCCTTCGTATGATTTGTTTGACGCGTGGGGGCCCACATTGTTTGAAGATCACTGGGCTCACCTCGATCCGCATACACAAACAATTACCGGCATACAGGCTTACAGAAACGCACTGGAGGCTATACGTACCAGCGCACCTGACACTCCGTTACTTGCATGCAACAGCGTCATGACTTCCACTCTCGGACTCGCGAATGTCTTTCGGATCGGCGACGACGTAGGCGATTGGAGTCGTACATTCAAGTACGGCGTGCGGTCGGTTGGAGCGCGATACTATACCAACGGAGTGTATTGGACCAATGACCCGGATTGCCTGCTCGTGCGGGAACCGTTTACGATCGGACAGGCGAGAATGTGGGCGAGCCTCATTGTACTTTCAGGCGGCGTTGTGTTCATCAGCGAACGACTTCTCGAACTCCCCGCAGAGCGTCTCGACATCATCAAGAAGGCAATGCCTGTCTACCGTAATCCGGGGAAGGGATACGCGTTCGGGAGGCCGGTGGATCTCCTCGAACATGATCCACCTGAATTTTGGAATCTCGAAGTCCGGAAGGAATTTGGAACATGGAACGTCGTGGGTCTATTCAATTGGTCCGATCAGCCGCGTAACAAAGTAATTTCTCTCAAGTCACTCGGCCTCGAGAGTAACACTCCGTTCGCTGTGTATGATTACTGGGAAGGGCGCTATTTGGGTGTTGTGCACGATTCACTCGAAGTGAATTTGAAACAGCTTTCGTGTGCGGTTCTCGCAATTCATCCTGCAAAAAAGCATCCTCAGTTCTTGTCGTCGAACCGGCACATTACCCAGGGAGGTATTGACCTTGATGATGTTCGATGGGATAATGTTGAGAAGAAACTGTCCGGCGAATCGAGAGTAGTGAAAAACTATCCTTATCTTCTCACGCTTCTTGTGCCTGAAGGATTCAAGGGTTTGAAGTACGACGGATGCGAGAATGTGCGTTCAACGGACAGCCGCATTCTGATAGTCCGGATAAATCCTAAAGCGACCGGACTCGCGAAATGGGGCGTGACCTTCAAGCGGTAAAACAGCAAAAATGTTTTTGGGTATAGATGAATCGATGGTATGACAGAACAACGTTTGCGTGAAATACTTGATCGTATAGCCGGGATATCGGTGGGCATCGTCGGTGATTTCTGTCTGGATGCGTACTGGGAACTCGAAATGTCAAAGCCCGAAGTCTCAATTGAAACCGGAAAAAAAACACATGCGGTCAGGTGCCAGCGCTACAGCCTGGGCGGCGCCGGGAATATCGCCGCCAATGTTTCGGCATTGCGGCCAAAATCCGTGCACGCATTCGGTGTGATCGGGGACGATCTTTTCGGAAGGGAGATGCTGCAGTTGTTCGGACAAAAGTCGATTCGTCATGAAGGAATGCTCGTCGAGGCTGGGAATTTTGATACGCCTGTCTACGCCAAACCTTTTATCGGTAGTGATGAACAGGAGCGCATCGACTTCGGGCGTTTCAATTTTATTTCGGATGACACGATGCATGAACTCATCCAAACAGTGCGTGACTCTCTTCCTTCACTCGATGTCCTGATCATCAACCAGCAGCTTGTGAACGGCGTGTGTTCGCCGGAAATGATACAAGGGTTAAACGATCTTGCGGTGGAGTTTCCAGAAAAAATAATGGTGGCAGATTCCCGGCACAGAGCCCATCTGATTCACAACATGATACGAAAGCTGAATGCTGCTGAAGCGTTAGCAGAAAACCCAAACGTATCGTTGCATACCCGCATAATCGAAATTGCCACGACCACGCAACATCCCGTTTTCATTACGCGTGGAGAGAAAGGTATTTTGGCGAGTGTTGGTTCTGCGGTGTACGAGATTCCGGGAGTACACTTGACAGGCGAGATTGATCCTGTCGGGGCGGGCGATACGACAGTGGCGGCGATTGCTTGCGCGTTGGCGGCCGGCGCGTCTGTGCCGGAAGCGGCAGAGGTGGGGAATCTTGCAGCGGCAGTTACAGTTCAGAAATTGCGTCAGACAGGAACAACGACCCCTCAAGAAATTATTGCTATGTTCCTTCGGTAATCTATGCGCGAAGAACACGAATGAAGGATTACATGTCGCCCCGATGGGGCTCTGTGGTTATTCTTTATTCCTCCTATAAACATATCGTCCCTACGGGACTTCTCCTACCGCGAGCACGTTTGGTTTTTATAGACATCTTTGTATAAGACTCTGCCGGCTATTAACTTTAACGCCGAAGGCGTGACATGTTTATAGAAAGAGAAAAGAAGTCACGATTCAAGCTCCGTTAGGAGCGACATGTAAGTGGTTGGACAATCACCTTCAACACTTTTCCAGCTTCGTTATCCTTCCACCCACAATCCACTCCACAATAAACAGATTTCCTTTCGCGTCCGCTGCCATTCCGTGTGGACTGTTGAACTTGCCGGCTGTGATTAGTTCGGGCGGAACATTCGGCCATTCGGGATGCGAACAGATTGCTTCGTTCTCTCCCAGATAACAAATCAATTGATCATTCTCATCGAGAAGAGCAAGACGGGCGTTCAGTTCAGGAACCAACAACTGCCCTCCATGTGTAACGCAACCGCATGGACTCGTCAAAATATCCGATCCGAAGACACGCTTGAATTTTCCTTGAAGATCATACACCTGAAACCTTCGGTTACCGCGGTCGGCAATGTATAACTCCGGTTCCTTCTTCCGATAGTCTATCGAAATGCCGTGTGGACAATCAAAAAGTCCGGCGTCACCTTCACTGCCGTTTATACTGTCAAGATATTTTCCTGTTTTGTTGTAGCGATGAATGTAGTGGCTGCCATATCCATCCGTCACCCATACATCACCGTTGCCGTCAAAGCGTTCTTCGTGGACTGCAACCCACGTCGGCGCGTACTTGCTTTTTTCATAGGTGGGATGAGAAGGCCGTTCCAGATTCAAAATAGATTTTCCGTCCAACGTTGTCTTCACCACTTCACCGGAGTATTGGTCGGTGAGCCAGAGATATTCCGTACCGTGTTCATTCACGAGTGTCATTCCGTGTGCACCGCCGAAACGATCGCCCCAGGAATTCAGCAGCGATCCGTGGGCATCGAAGACAAGCACGGCAGGATTCGCCTGATTGAACACGACAACATTTCCGTCTTTCGTGACGACAACTTCGTGCGTGCGACCGTTTGATTTCCCGCTTTCGGTATCGGGAATTCTCGCCCAGTTTTCAATCCATTCATACTTATTCCTGCCTTCACCTATGCGCATCATAGTTCTCCGATTTATTTCAATGTGTTGATGATAATTTGATGGATAATCTCATCGGCTTATTCCAACTTCCCACAAGCTTTTCGGGAAGCGGAGTTCCATTTGCCGCGATGAACCCGGCACGCTTGAGGGCGGTCAGGATAACAACAGGATGTCCGTTCTTTCCACGGCCATCAATGGCTGATACCTTCAGTTCTCCTTTTTTTCCGTCACGCGAGATTTGAAGCTTCACGCTCACGGTCCCGTATTCCGTCAGTCCGTTATTCACTTCAAGCACCGCGCCATTGTGAATCCACTCGTCGGGCACACCGGAAAGAAATTCAAGAGTATCCGGTTTCTCACGAACGAGCAAGTTGCGAACGAAGTGGATAAATATCGCGCTCGCTTCCGCGTTGGAAGCATCGCCGGATGTATTGTTGCCGTCTGTCTTCTGCTGTTGTTCTTCCGCCCACACGCCTGTAGGCGCGGCGTGGTTCGCAACTGCGTACAGTATATCAATAGCCTTTTGATTATTCCCAACAAGGTGATGAGCCATGCCGTGAATACCGCCGAGCCAAGGCCACACTCCATCTTTCATCCAACCTGAATTTGCAATCAATCCCTCCTTCGTCACGCCGTCAAGCATCGCGAGATTGGAATGAATGATTGAATCCATCAGCGCATCGCGGGATTGAAATATTGAACTGAACGTAAGCGGCAGCAAGATCGCGTACTGTCCCCGCTGCGGTACTTCCCGCGCAGTATCACCAACAATCACAGGAAGATACGTCTGCCCAACGCTGTTGCGGAGATCGCGGCGGGCAGCAGTTTTGAATGATTGCATGAACTGATCGAACAGCATTTGCCATTTACGCGCATCGTTCGGTTCGTCGAGCCATCGGGCAGAGGCAATTCCCTTCTCGATTGCAATCATCGCCCACAATGTGGCGCCGTAGTCAGCATGCTTTGTGGAAATCCCTCCGTCAATAAAACCCGGCGGCATCAATCCCGCGTACGGAGCTTCGGAAGAAGTCATGTCGCGCATGGAGCGAATCCATTGAATTCCTTTTTTCACGACCGGCCAATTCTTACGCAGCCAGGATTTGTCGCCCGTCCATTGTGCATACCTGCAAAGGGCATGGACATACGCAGGCGTCTCGCCGAGAGATTCCGCCGGATACAAGCTCCGCACTTGTCCGGAAGGCAGTTGTAAACGCAACGCGCCTTCAAGGAACTTGCGCGCAGAAAGTGTATCGTTCAGCATCAACGCTGTCTCGCCGGTGAAGACTACATCGCCCAGCCACAAGCCACGATACACGGTCGGGCCCGGCTGAAATTGAAAGTCTTCATCGACCACGTCGGCAATCAGGTACATGTTGCGGCGATTCGCGTCGAGAAGAAATTGAATCCCGCTGTCAGGAACAACAAGGGGACGAGTTGGAAATTTCTTGCGCCAGTATGTTTGTGCCTTCTCTGCTTCGGCGCTCAAATCTGGAAACGCAGGTGAGGCTCCCGCTTTCACTCCATTTATTACGACAATCTCAGTATGCGTTGTACCCTTCGCCAACTCCAGTGTGAACATGTCCGCCCCGGCAGACATTGCAATGGGTTTGGGCCGGACCATCACGAATGGTTTTCCATTGTATGTCACCAAACCTTTTGCGCTGTCGAAGACCAAAGAACGTCGCGTGCGGATGGATATGACGGGCGTTGCTCCCGTTCCGGTAAACGTCGAGGTGATTGCGTCCATTCTTGGATGCGGTGCATTCTCCTCCACCTCCGTTCCGCACGAATGATATATCTCCGCGAAGGTCGATAACTCTCCCCGTATGATCGCATCGGATGTAACCTGCACGGTCTCTGGAAAAACCCAGAACGCATTGAGTATCACGTTCGGGTCGGGACTGCGCGGGGAAGCGTGCGCTTCGATTTTCAACCATCCATCACCATCAGCGTCGCGTGCCTCTATGATAACCACGGCCGGCTCGTTCTGCTTTCTGTCCTGCAGCGGATCGATGGTCACAGGTTCCGCTCCCTCAACCTGCAGCTCAATAATGCGGGTTCCCGCGCGCGGTTTATACGATTCGCAGAAGCCCAATGCAACGCGTTTGCGGCTGCCTGCTTTCACTTTCACGCGGTAACGGATGGGTCTGTTCGTTCCCCACGCTACATTTCTAAACGCGGGGTCAACGTCAGCAGCGGGACGAGCCCAATTGATGCATCCGTTCAATCCGCCGATTCGCTCGATAGAATTATTTTTTTGTTTAGAGACAGAAAATCCTTGCCGCACGATTGCAAAGGCACGTTGTCGAATGGTGATACCGTTTGCGGAGAGAGTTGTAGAAACAAAGCCGGCAGTTTCACTTGTTTGACGAACGACACGCAAGCTATCATTTTTTATTCCAATTGAAATTTCTGTCAACGCTCTTGCGTATGGTCCCGGACCAAAGTCATACAAGAACGATCCGGTTTCGCTGACGAGTGTCTTCTGCCAATCCTCAGGAAAACAAATTGCGGTGAAATACTTCGACGGGCTGTACCGGAAGTCGACGCGATGGGATTGGCCAAGCATGCTGGCAGGATGAACGCAGCAAAAGAGGATGATATAATAGAGACGATAATATTTAAGATTCATTCGCAATGTTTGAATTATAGTGCTGCAAAACTAAAGGTAGAATACATTTGTTACACCACCATCTCAAAAAGCTTCGCGAAAAACCAATGTGTCATGCTGAACATGTCCCGCTTTGGGATTCCGCCTCTGAAGCGGGATTCAAAGAGCGGAATGACATGTGGCTCATCGCCCCTTACTTACTCCCTCAACCACTCGCCTTCCATCTTCTCTTTCGTAAAAACTCTGGAAGGAAGCGTCATTTCTTTGGCAACTTTTTCCCCCTTGAGAATCTTCACGGCAGTCTGGATGGCCTCACGTCCGCCGGTCGGATATTCAAACGTGGCGGAAAGGATCCCTTGCCGAACATACATCTGTCCTTCTTGCGGCAACCCGTCGATGCCGACAAAAATAATCTCCTTCTCGCGTCCAGCTGCCTTTGCAGCAAGATATGCACCGTGCGCACCCGGATCGTTGTGGGCATACACAAGATCAATATCTTTGAAGCGGGCGAGCGCCGATTCCATCTCGCGACGCGCATTAGGCTCGAGCCATTTCATATCAGCGTCAAAAACTACATGGACATTCGAGCCTTTGAGCGCGTCCATGAATCCGCTGTGCCTGTCCTGTCCGGGAGTGGAGGTCATCAATCCTTTTAGCTCCACTACCTTCCCCTTATTACCCAGGCGTTGGACTATCCACTTGCCCGCGGCCCTGCCAATCTTCTTGTTGTCCGCTCCGATGAAACACGTGTAGTCGTTTCCTAACACCCGACGGTCGAGTACAATCACGGGGATTCCTTTCTCAAATGCGGCTTTCACCGGGGGCGTTAGCGGCGCCGCTTCTTTGGGTGAGATGATAAGAAGATCTATACCTGCCTTGATAAATTCCTGAACGTGAGCTTGCTGGCGGAGGTTATCGTTCTGAGCATCTTTGAAAATGACGCGCAGCTCGGAATGTTTGTCGGCCTCCTTCTTGATATCTGCGTTCATCTGCACACGCCACGGTTCGCCAAGATTACACTGACTCATGCCAATCGTCCATCGCGGTTTTTGTGCTGCGCCGTTGGACACCAGAAGCGCTGCCAGAAGCATTGAAAGACCAAAAGCAAAAATGAGTTTTATATATGTACGAAGAATCATTGTCGTTACCCTCCCGCATTGATTAAGAAGTTGGACCACTTTCACCTTTCATCCAAGACTCTGCGAATTGCGTTGCAGCATCACCGCCCCAACGATTATTGCGCCAGTCAGCATCAGCCGGCTCTCTTCTCCAACTGCATTGATGCTCAGAATTTTTTCGAGATAACCGATGATCAAGGCGCCGAGCAGCGTCAGTAGGATGCTGCCGTTCCCGCCGCGCAAACTTGTTCCTCCAATAACCACCATGGCGATTGCCGTCAGCTCATACGTCGCGCCCGCTTCCGGATCGCCCTGAAGTTCCTGCGCAGCCTGACAGATTCCCGCAACGGCACAAAAGAATCCGCTTAATCCGTAGGCTGCAATTTTCATTTCCCGAACGGGAATTCCGGATAACCTTGCCGCCTCTTCGTTTCCACCAATAGCATACAGGTACCGTCCCCAATACGTCCGCTCAAGAACAATCCAGCAGAAAATCACGCACACAACGAACAGTATCGTAACAACCGAAATGTTTCCGTTGAGAATTCCTGAACTGATAAAGTTGAACACGTGCGGTGGTTCAACGTACTTGTACGTCCCGTCAGCCAGTTGAATTGCTGTCGAGATTTTTTCTCCCCCTGAAATCCATTTGGCAACACCGCGGGCAAACACCATCATCCCCAGCGTTGCAATAAACGGCTGCACATTGAAACGGGCAATTACTCCGCCTGATACTGCACCGAAAAGCGTACCAATGAGAAGAACAGCAGCAATACTCAACCATGCGGGCCAACCCCAGTGCATGGCAAAAATTGAAAAGGAGACGGCAGCAAGTCCGAGCAGACTTCCAACGGAAAGATCAATTCCCGCGCAGACAATTACCAGCGTCATCCCGCATGCGAGAATGCCGAAGACTGAGATTTGCCGCAGCATGTCGCGATGAGTATCCCACTGGAGAAATGTACCGTCTGCATTAAAGATGATGCCGATGAGGATCACCAGCCCGAGAGATATGAGTGCGCGCCATAACGGAGACCATTCCTTTTGACGCGACAGCAAATCTGTGTTCACGTGGATCTCATCGGACAGTACATATTACAAATGGAAGAAATCAGTTGTTATCGCACTTCGAGATAATCCCGGTCAGGAAGTTTTGGAAACGTCCCATGTGGTTCAGCCTGATACCAGAACGCGACGGATGAAATATCGTCCTGCAGGGGCAGGTATCGTCCGCCCGAGCGCCAGCCAAGTGCCTGAATGGTAACGCGAAGATCTTTTTGGAATCGGATCGGATCCATGATGTGCCAGCGGTACA
>JBBRUI010000140.1:0-11128 GCA_038247945.1 Bacteroidota bacterium
CCGAATCGCTCTTGTTCGGAATCTATAATGCGCAATCTGAAGATAGATGCTGAGCAAAAGCATCTCAGCATGACAACCAAATTTCAATGTGAGACACCACCAGGCAGCACCTCTTTTCATTGTTGAGTGTTTTTCGTATCATGCTTCGGCAAAATGCAGAAGATAAAATGGTAACAATTAACGACATACAACTTGGCAATCGCAACCCGCTCGTGTTGTTCGCGGGCCCGTGTGTTGTTGAAAGCCGTGACCTGGTTATGCGAACCGCAGAGTCCGTGAAAGCAACGGCGAGAAAATACGGGACGCCTGTTGTGTTCAAATCATCCTACAAGAAAGCCAACCGTACGAGTAGCGGATCGTTCGTCGGTATCGGAGATGACGAGGCGCTGAAAATTCTTGCTGAAGTGAAACGCGATCTGGGATTGCCGATCGTAACCGACATCCACACTGAACGTGAAGCGGCAATTGCCGCGCAAGTCGCTGATGTGTTGCAGATACCTGCATTCCTTTGCCGCCAGACGGAACTATTGCAAGCCGCGGGACGAACGGGACGCGTCGTCAACATCAAGAAAGGCCAGTTCCTCGCGCCGGAAGATATGAAACACGCCGCCGAAAAAGTGGAAGAGACCGGCAACCGCCGCGTGTTGTTGTGCGAACGCGGAACCACATTTGGCTACCACAACCTGGTTGTGGATATGCGGTCATTAAAAATCATGAGCGACCTTGGGTATCCGGTCGTGCTCGATGCGACGCATTCAGTGCAATTGCCTTCGGCCGGAAAAGAAACAGCCGGGCAACCGCAGTTCATTTTTCCACTCGCTCGTGCGGGAGCCGCCGTAGGCATCGACGCATTGTTCGTCGAAGTGCATCCGGATCCTGCTCGTGCGCTGAGCGATGCTGCGAGTCAGATGAATCTAAATTTGCTCGATGAGCTTTTGAAACAGGTGACTGAGATTGATAAGTTGGTGAAAGGATTCTGACTCTACATTCTGAGCGGAGCGAATGCCGAAGGCATCTCTTCCCCGAAGGGGTCATTCGGACGGGAGAATCTGATTTGTTATTGCAAAACCGGAGCGGAGATTACGGATTACTGGTTCAGGCAATTCGCTTGTTTTCTTAACCCCAATCCGTAGTCAACATTGGGCTGCATCCTTGCAGGTCGGCGTCATAAGCAAGAGACAATAAGGAGCGAAATACACGAAAGGCAAACCATGAAGAATCTTTTAGATAGAATCACCATCAATCCGGAACAGTGTGGAGGACGACCGTGCATTCGCGGTATGCGCATCCGCGTTGTTGATGTGCTCCAGTTGTTTGCGACTGGACTCAGTGCTGAACAGATTTTGGAAGAGATGCCGGACTTGGAGCGGGAAGATTTGCAAGCATGCCTACAGTTCGCCGCAACAAAGTTTGACCATTCGGTCGTTCCGGCATGATGATAGAAATTAGTTGACAAAGTAATCTGTCGGTAACTTTAGCGTGACCCGCTTGATAAGCAGAATTGGTTACGAATGGCCGGAGTGCATTGGCGGGTTTGAGTTCATCCTTAGAACGGAAAGGGAATACCGAAATGCAATGGAAAGAAATTCGTGAACACTATCCCCAGCAATGGCTCTTGGTTGAAGCTATCAAGGCACACACCGAGGAAGACAAACGTATCCTCGACAATCTTTCTGTGCTGAACATATACTCAGATTCGACTGCTGCAATGAAGGAGTATATGCAGCTTCATCATGAAACTCCGGAGCGCGAGGTGTATATTCTGCATACAAGTCGGGAGCGTCTCGACATTGTTGAACGCAGATGGCTCGGGGTTCAAGCGGCGTAATGGAATTATCGGAATGAACTTTCTTCTCCCCGTAAAAGCAATGTTTGATTTGAGCAGATTAGAAATTTATTCTGCAAGGAATTCGCCATTACAATGATGAGTCTGTGTTTGGAACAATCCGACACAAGCGCCGAAACTTACCCACGCCCCCTGCGAGCGAAAGAACGTGAGATGCTGGAGTTTGTTCTGCCTGCCGAAAGTCCGGGCTACAACGACTATCGTCGCCGCATAGCGACCATGGTTGTGTTGGCAGAAGGCAGACGAGGGAAAGGCAACTTCGTTCTCGGCAAGCCGGGCGACCGTGCTGATATCACTTCACCGCTTCCGTCCGTTGTTGCATACGGTGCAGTGGAAACAACACTCGAAACATTTACGATCACGGTTCGTGAAGTAGTTTGCGATCAGATCGATGCAGAGATCGTATCGAACCGCGGCGAAGAAATTCCCGACCACATTCCCGAGACGCGGCGTTGGACGTATTCCACTTGGAGGCCGGGCATGCTTTCACCGGCAACGCAATCTCCGGTTCGTGAAGTGAAGATCAACAAGTCTCTCGTGCTCGCAATTGTTGCACAGGAAAAACGATTGTGGTTGTTTGATGGTGAACTTTTGATGAACCATCTAATTCCGATTACGAATTATTATAACGAGCTGATGTTCCACAAACATATTCGTGATCCTCAAGTAGCGCTCAAGTCAGGTTTGTTGTTTGATCAGATCCACCGATATTCGGATGGAGATTTGCGAGCCGCGTTTGTTGCGTACAACTCGTTGAAGAGGAGAGTAAAGGTAAAGGCTGAAGAGACGGTTGTGGAGGAAAAGGGACTGGGAATTCTCATAAAAAAATATTTCACAAAAAAAGTCCTGTAGGGGCGACATGTCGATCCTAACGGAGATCAAAAATCATTACCTTGTTACGGTTCTATAAACATTTCGCCCCTAGAGACATGGACGGAAACCTATCGTTAGAAAACGTACCGCCAAGGCACCAAGACGCCAAGTCTTCATTTGGGAAAAAGCGCCTCGTGGTACATATTTCAAAAAGCTTGGTGCCTTGGAGTCTTGGTGGTTTTCTTTTATCGGGGCTTTTCAACCGGGTTTCTAGCGGGGCTAATTGATTTTGATAGCACGATGAAGAAACAAGTTGACATTATCGAAGAAGGCAAGAACGTCGTCCGCATCGAAGCGCGTTCGGTTGCCGACCTCGAACGCCGCATTGACGCAAACTTTGCGCGGGCGGTTGAGTTGATATTGAAATGCAGAGGCCGTGTCATTGTCACCGGCGTTGGCAAATCAGGTATCATCGCCCGCAAAATTGTTGCCACGATGAATTCAACGGGCACGCCGGCGATGTTCCTGCATCCGTCCGACGCCGTACATGGCGATCTGGGAATGGTCCGTCCGGAAGATGTCGTCGTGTGCCTCTCCAAAAGCGGCGCCACGGAAGAGATGAGCACGTTGTTGCCAATGTTCAAACGGCTTGGAGTTTGCATCATTTCACTCGTCGGCAATGTGCAATCAACACTTGCGCAAGAATCCACAGTCGTACTTGACGCCTCAGTTGATGAGGAAGCCTGTCCCCACGATCTCGCCCCGACCTCTTCAACGACTGTTGCGCTCGTGCTTGGCGACGCGCTTGCAATCGCGCTCTTGAACAAGCGCGAGTTCAGCAAAGAAGACTTCGCTCTCTATCATCCGGGCGGTGTTCTCGGCAGACGCTTGTTGCTCAAGGTCGATGAGTTGATGGTAAAGGGCGATGCGATCCCCAAAGTCGGCGACGACGTTCCTCTTCGTGATGCGATCATGGAGATAACAACCAAGCGGCTGGGATGTACCTGCGTTGTCAATAAAGAAGGGAAACTGATTGGCTTGATTACCGACGGCGATCTTCGGCGCTTGCTGCAAAAGACTACGGATATTTCCCGCTTCACAGTTACAGACGTGATGACGAAGAAGCCCAAGACAATCTCGCAGGATACGCTGGCAGTTGCGGTGCTTCAGGAGATGGAGGCCTACAACATTACACAAATGATCGTCGTTGACGGCAACGACTTACCGGTGGGCGTAGTTCATTTGCACGATCTTGTAAAAGCAGGTCTGAGTGGAGATGATATTCCATGAAGTTGAAGCTTTTGTTTGTTCTTGCAGTACTCACTTTTGGGTGTGAAGAAAAAATCAAACCCTCCGTTATTCCTCTTCCGCAGGCGGAACTTCCCTCGCAGGAAAGCTGGAACAGCACAATCAGGTTTTCCGATTCAGCACGCGTGAAAGCAATTCTGTGGGCCGGACATATTGCCCGGTTTACCATGCAGCGATACACATTGCTCACGGACAGCATTCGGGTAGATTTTTTCGATGCGCAACAGAAACACACGTCGCTGCTGACGGCGAAAAGAGGGAGAGTGAATGATGCAACACAGGATTTCGCTGCGTACGAAAATGTTGTGGTTATTTCGGACAGCGGAACGACACTGAAAACTGATTCTCTCTTCTGGAATAATTCCACTCGAAGGATTCACACTCAAGCCTTTGTGGATATCCTCTCACCATCCGAGCACATTATGGGGCAGGGAATGGAAAGCGATCAGGGGTTAAAGAACTACAAGATCTTCCGGGTTACGGGAAGCGCAGTGACGAAGAACTGACAACCATGAGGATACAACTTCTTTTTACAGCATTGTTTGTATTAGCAGGATCGGTATCGGAAGTTCTGGGTCAAACTGAAAAGCGCATTACTATTGAATACGCCGATAGTTTGATCGGGAAAGTCATAGAAGGGGAAGAGGTTCAGGAGTTAATCGGCAATGTCCGCTTCTTCCAGGACAGGGTTATAGTCACATGCGATCACGCAGTTCAGTTCAAACAATCCGGTAACATTCAATTGCAAGGGAACGTAGTGATTGTTGATGACAGTGTTACGATGAAGTTCCCCCGCGGGATGTATTATCGTGTTGAGCAGCGAGCAGTAGCGTACGATAGCGTACACCTCGATGACGGCCGGGTCGTTCTCACGGCGCGATACGGTGAATATAACGTCGGGCTAAAAAGGGCTTTCTTTAGGAACCATGTCGTGGCAAAGGACAGAGATTCACGTCTGACATCGGATTCACTTACCTATTACCGCATCGAGCAGCGCACTGTTGCTTTCTCAAATGTTGAGATCCAGAGCTATCCCGATAATCTCACCATACGCGGTGGACAATTTCTCTCTCTAAAGAAAGAACAATACAGCCGCATGACCGTTCATCCAGTGGTGGTGAAGTTCGATACTTCTGCAACAGGAGATGTTGATACGCTCATCGTGCGAAGCAAGCAGATGGAGTCGTTCCGGGGAGATACAGTCAAGAGATTAGTCGCGACGGATAGCGTGGAAATAATTCGCAAGGAACTTTCAGCAGTTGCCGGCGTAGCATACTTCTATACGTCCGGTGATAGTATTATCCTCCGACGATCGCCCGTGGTATGGCACGAAAGAACCCAGGTTGCAGGCGACTCGATCAATGTGTATCTGAAAAAGAAAAAGCTTAATCTGGTTCAGGTCATGAGCAACACGACAGCAATATCCCAAAGTGATTCGTTACGGCCTGACAAATTCGATCAGATTACCGGCGAGAATCTGAAAATGATATTTGGTGAGAATGGAATCGAGCGAGTAGATGTCAACGACCAGGCTATTTCTGTTTATCATTTGTATGAGGATTCGACGGCCAACGGACTGAACAAAACGAGCGGCGACCGCATAGTGATGTATTGGGAAGACAAAAAGCTGAGTTCAATCAGGGTCTACGGTGGTGTTGAAGGCCAGTATTTTCCCGAGAACCTGACTCTCGGGAAAGAATCTGAGTTTGCTCTCGGCGGATTTTTTTGGCGAACTGACCGTCCCGTGCTCCGTGAATCCGATTTCCTTGGTTCCTCTAAAGCGAAGACGCATACCAGATGACTGACATTGCCCCAATACCCGGACTACAGATTCTTCGCTCGGAAAATTTGGTAAAGACCTACAAGAAGAGGACTGTAGTCAATAACGTGAGCATCAAGGTTACACAAGGCGAAGTCGTAGGTCTTCTCGGTCCAAATGGCGCGGGAAAAACAACGACCTTCTACATGACCGTTGGAATGCTAAAGCCTGACAAAGGAAAAGTTTACCTTGATGACGTTGATATAACCAAAACACCGATGTATAAACGGGCTCGCATGGGGTTGGGATATCTCCCGCAGGAAGCTTCAGTGTTTCGGAAGATGACGGTGGAGGAGAATCTGTTGGCAGTTTTGCAAATGATGAACCTGACCAGTGCTCAACGCCATCAGCGATGCGAGGAGTTAATGGTTGACTTCAGTATTACAAATATTGCCCGGAGCAGCGGGTATATGCTTTCCGGCGGGGAGAGGCGTCGCACGGAGATAGCACGTTCCCTGGCAACCGATCCCAAGTTCATTCTGCTTGATGAACCGTTTGCCGGAATCGATCCCATCGCTGTAGAAGAAATCATGAGGATAGTCGCCAGCCTGAAGAAACGCGGCATTGGCGTTCTCGTAACAGACCACAACGTTCATGAGACTCTGTCTATAACCGACCGTGCATATCTGTTGTTTGAAGGTAAGATTCTGATGTCCGGAACAGCCGAGGTTCTGGCGGAACATCCCGAAGCGAGGAAGCTGTATCTGGGTGAAAAATTCAAGCTTGACCGCTACGAATGAAAAGATGGAACTGTTTCATTTACTGATCCGTTTAATGGACTAGTTCCTGCCAACTATCAATCACACTCAAGGAGTAACAGAGAAATGAAAAAATTCGCAATTCTAATTTGTCTGTGCATCGCTGTTACAGCATTTGCCCAGGACAAGAAGATGGAAAGTAAAAAGGCGGACAGCAAAGCAACTGTATTGCACGGCGTCGTGGTCGATCAGATGTGCGCAAAAAGCATGGCCAAGAAAAGTGATCCAATGGATCGTGCAACGAAACACGACAAAGATTGCGCTCTCGAAGAAGCATGTGCAGCAAGCGGCTATGGAATGTTCTACGATAACGGCAAATGGGTGAAGTTTGATGAGAACGGCGACAAGCTTGCAAAGGCAATGTTCGAAAGCAGCAAGAAGGATAAAGACTTCAGGGCAGAAGTTACGGGTGAGATGAAGGGCGATAAATTCGCCGTGGCTTCATTGACGGAATCAAAGGCGGCAACTGACGAAACAAAAAAGCCGATGAAGAAAGACGAAACGCACGACGCACATAAGTAGAAGTTGGCAGATAGAACTCGAAAGTCCCGCTTGTTGATTCGGCGGGACTTTTGCTTTTTGCAGCCTCAATCTTTTTTTGGCTCTGCGGGAGGTGGAGGCGTGGCCTTAGTCTCTTTAGCCGGTGCTGCGGGAGGAGTTCCTTCCGTTTTCTTATCGTCCTTCTTTTCAGCCGGAGACGATTTTTTCTCTTCGGACTTGTTATAGTCGGTTTTATAAAATCCGCTGCCCTTGAATATCAACCCGCTGCCTGAACTCATTATTCTGGCAAGCGTCTCCATTCCGCACTTGGGACATTTCACAAGTGCCGGCTCCTTCATCGACTGCAATTCTTCCAGTTCATGTCCGCAGTTCTTACAGATATACTGATAGGTGGGCATCTAAATAATTCCTGACTAAATTATGATAAAGCTTTCAACCCGCTTTTGATTCTCTCCATTCCTCGTTCGAGTTCAGTCATCGAACACGCGTAGGAAATCCGTAAGCAACGGTCATCGCCGAACGCAACTCCCGGAACACTTCCAACGTGGTGATGGTCGAGTAAATATGATCCCATGTCTGCCGAGTTCTTGACGAGCTGACCTTTATTCTTCTTTCCGTAGAACTTGCTTACATCAAACAAAAAATAAAATGCGCCGCCCGGCCGTGTCACGCCGATACCGTTAATTGCGCTTAGCTTATCGTACGCGAAGTCTCTTCGTCGTTTAAACTCCTCAACCATCGACTCAAGTTCGGATACACCTCCATTCAACGCAGCGACCGCAGCCTTCTGGGCGATTGAGTTCGCGTTGGATGTAACCTGGCTTTGCACTCTTGCCGCTGCTTCCATTACTGCAAGTGGGCCCCCGGCATAACCAATCCGCCAGCCTGTCATTGAATAGGCTTTTGAAACGCCGTTCACGGTAATCACGTTATCGCGAATGGATTTTATCGAACCGATGCTGAAATGTTTGTTCTCATCATACATCACTTTCTCATAGATCTCGTCGCTGATAACGAAGATGTTGGCGTCGCGAACAATTTCCGCTATATCCTCAAGCTCGCTTCTGGTGAATACGGCGCCCGAAGGATTATTGGGAGAATTCAAGATTATGGCTTTTGTTTTTGCATTGATAGCCTGCCGCAGCTTCCGAAGATCAGGTTTGAATTTATTTTCGATTGATGTCTTGACAATGACCGTCGTTGCATCGGAAAGCTTTACCATTTCCGGATAGCTTACCCAATACGGACTGAAGAAAACAACTTCGTCTCCCTTGTTGCAAATAGCTTGAAGAACATTAAAAATGGATTGCTTGGCGCCCGCAGAGACAATAATCTGATCGCGCTCAAAATGCAGATCGTTGTCGGTCGAGAATTTCCGTATGATTCCGTCGACAAGCTCGGTAATACCTGTATTGGATGTGTATTTCGTGAAGTTCGCTTCAATGGCTTTTATCGCCGCTTCCTTGATGTGTCGCGGCGTTGGGAAATCCGGTTCGCCCGCAGTGAGACTTACAACGTCCAGTCCGGAGTCTTTCATCCGTTTTGCTTTGGCAGTCAAGGCAAGCGTCTGTGACTCTTCGATGTTCCGGATTTTGGTGGAGAGAGTAAGCATTGTTCAGTTGCTTTTTCCTGATTTCAATTTTTTTAGAAGAAGTCGTTGAACATTCGCCGGAACGAGGCCGGAAACATCTCCGCCGAGCCGGGCAACTTCTCTCACGATCGTGGAATTAAGATACGTGTATCGTGCGTGCGGCATGAGAAAAATAGTGTCAATCGTCGGGGCGAGTTTCCTGTTCATGAGCGCCATCTGGAATTCATACTCGAAGTCAGACACAGCGCGTATTCCGCGGACCAGAACTTTCGCCTTTTTCTTCTTCGCGTATTCAACGAGCAGTCCGTCGAATACATCAACCTTAACGCTCCGGTTAGTTTTGAACACATCACGAATCATTCCAATGCGTTCTTCGTCGGTGAACATCGGAGTCTTCGAGGAATTGCGGGCGACTAACACTATAACGGTCGGAAACATCTTTGTCGCCCGCTGCACGACATCGATATGCCCGTTGGTTATCGGGTCGAATGTGCCGGGATAAATTGCAATAAGTTTGGATGCCATAAGTTTTATTCCGCTGAATGATGTCGGAAGAATGTAACGAGAGTTTTTCCAAACCGCTTTTCCGGCCCGGCGGCATACAGCGGCGTCGATTCAAACCGCAACTCGTTTGTATGTTCGATAAGCAGGTAACCGTGTTGTGCAATCAACTTTCTGCTGAAAATCATTTGCGGGATTTGTAACGTCTCTTCGAATTTATATGGAGGATCAGCAAAAATCAGATCGAACGATTCAGTGCAGCGGTTGATGAAAGAGAAGGCGTCTGTTTCCACAAGTGTTGCCTGTCCTTCACAACCAATCATGCGGATATTCTGATTGATGAAATGCGCGGCATCCTCATCGCGTTCAACAAAGGTTGCACGTGCAGCGCCTCGGCTTAATGCCTCAATCCCCAACCCTCCGCTGCCCGCAAATAGATCCAACACGTTCGCTCCGTTCATCTCAACCCTGTTTGCCAACATATCAAAGAGCGTCTGCTTCACGCGGTCCGTTGCCGGACGAACGGACAGGTCTGATACAGTTTTGAGAATTCGCCCCTTGTAGACTCCGCTTATGACGCGCATGTACAGATTCAAAAAAAAAAGAAAATGGGTTTGGCTAATCCAATCAATCCCGCCGCAGAGCGGCACCCACGGCAGCACAATAACGATACGAGGCGAACGTTGGATCGAGATTCGCGCGAACAGAGTTGGCGAGCTGAATTGACCGAAGCGGATTTAGTGCTTCCACGGGAACGGCGGATGCATCGCGTATCTGCGTCAGCTTCTCCGTGTTCAAGTCAATGCCATACAGCGAAATTGATGAAAGGCCTTTCGTTTCTTTTGAAACCTTCCCGATCTGAGCGACCATTTCCGACTGCGACGCATATAGTGTGTACGAGTATGACTCGAGGTCGTTGTATCGGATAAGGCTGGTGTCGATCCTGCCCTCTTTAAGCCCGATAAGAGCCACAAACTTGTTCATCGTTTCGGGAAAATTAAAACGAAGGGCATTGTCTGCGCTGAAGTGGTCGACATCGACAATGTCGAGGCCCAGGCGAAGCCGTGAAAGGGATCGATAGAGTTTCTGGATAAGGTCACGGCGGACAGATACCATCAATATATTGTTTTGCTTGCTGTTGCCGGAGAGAATATGCATGTCGCTGATGAAACTTTCCCGCGGAGCGTCGGGGAAGTAGGCTTTGAGTTCCCACTCAACCTGCTCATCAATTTCGCTGCGCGAAGCAGATTGCGAAAATGGGACAGTATTGATAAACAGAAGAGCAGAATCGAGAGCGATTGAAACCATTTGCGGTTTCAAATTGTGCGAGGTCAGAAATGATGAGAGATGTTCTACAAATTCATCAACCCCCGGCGTATCGTCCCCGGCATAATTAAACAACGTGCTCGGCCATTCCGCAAAAGCGCGCAAGACGTTGGACGACCCGTCTTGTTCGAGGGCGACAACGTGTGCCATTTGTTCGCTGAGGTACACCCCCAGTGTTGATTTCTTCATAGGATAAGAGAAAAAGCCCCGACAATGCGAGGCAGTGGTAGCAAGGAAGAGTGTAACCGTAATTAATATGTAAAAAAGAATTCGTCTTAGCAATTGCGTAGCTCTCCATCGCCAAATGGTCCGCTTGATTTTAAGATGGCTTTGGACTACAATAGTCGCACCACTTACCATCGAACCTCAGTGCGAACCTTCTTCACCGTAATTTTTCAAGCGTTAACCTGTTGCTTACTTTTTACACGAGCAACCAGCCAAACGGAATACAAACTTTTCGACGAAGATTGGCGATGGGTTCGGTTCACGAAGGAATCCGGCCTTCCATCAGATCATATTTATAATCTAACCGAAACAAAAAGCGGAACAGTTTGGGTGGCAACGACCGGCGGGGTCGCGTACTACGATGGCTTTTTGTGGAAGCGGGCAGGGCATACACTGCCCCTTGGAAGGTTTACCACATTCACGGCAACGGACGATAATCG
>JBBRUI010000141.1:0-11089 GCA_038247945.1 Bacteroidota bacterium
AACTGCATTCATCTTAACTGCATCATAGAAGCCAACACCTCCAACCTCACCAAGAATATCAAGTTCTCCCAAGTCTGTGTTGAATGTAAAATTCAAACCGGATTTCAATGTTTGCGCGTCGAATTGAAATGGCAAGTTATCAGGCGCTCCGCGAAGTGTAGGATGGTGTGGCTTCAGAGCTTTCACGACTCGTTCAAGATTCTCCTTAGTCCGAGCGTAGCAAATGTCCAAGTCGTACGTCGGACGACTGACGCCGTGAACGTTCGCTGCCAGACCGCCGATGACAACAAATTCTACGTTCTCACGAATTAATACTTCGAGAACTTCTTTGAACTGTATCATTGGATTCGTCGATCTCTAATTCGGGATAAAGTTTGCGTCGCGCATCTTTGATTGCTTCGTGAAACTCGACCCAATCTTGCAGCCGTTTGATTCTCTGTTCGATGGTGAGCTTCAATGACGATTCGAGGAGAGAAATATCAATCCCGTATTCTCTCGCTCGTTCGATTGCAGATTTGTTTTCCATTCTATTTCAATGTAGAGCATTGTGGTTCGAGAGTCAATTCGTTGCTTCTCAATTGTATATCCTATATCTTATGCCCGTTGATTTTATATGTTCTTCACTCCTTGTTAATTTCCATGACTATTGAATCAGTTTTGTTTTATCTCTTCGGCTCCGTTGCCGTCGGGACTGCCCTTGCTATGATTCTTCAGCGCAACCCGTTGATGAGTGCGCTTCTGCTTGTGGCGAATTTCTTTTGCATTGCATCTCTCTACCTGCTTCTTCAGCAACAATTCCTGGCGGTCATTCAAATAGTCGTGTACACGGGCGCAATCATGGTGCTGGTCGTTTTTGTGATCATGCTGTTGAACCTTGGGGATGAGGAGCGCAAAACACAACGCATCAACGTTTGGCAGTCCGTTGGCCTTGCGTTGCTGGCGGGTTTTGTGGTGGAGATGGTGTATATCCTGATGTTTAAGAATCAGACGGGTGCCTACCGGGAACTTCACCCCGATACTGCCCGCCTCGGAACCGTTGAGGCAATAGGGGAGGCGATGTTCAACAAATTCCTTCTGCCGTTCGAGGTAACGTCGTTCTTGCTGCTGGTTGCTGTTGTGGGAGCTGTTGTCCTGGCTAAAAAACGTGCCCAATAAAATCCAAAACTCGAATCTCGAAATCCTAAACAATATCGAAATTCGAATGTTTCAGCCGATGGCTATAACCTGAATCGAAATGTCAGATGAATATTGTAAGCGAAGTTCCAGGTTCAACCCAAATACGAAATTCAGAATCTCCGAACGGAAAGATTTATGATCTTGAGCCAAGAACATTACAGTTTGCCACGAGAGTGATTCAATATGTGAACAAGCTGCCGAAAACGATTTCAAATAATGAGGTGGCAAGGCAATTGGTCCGAGCTTCAGGTTCTGTTGGCGCCAACTATATCGAAGCGAATGAATCGTTGGGCAAAAAGGATTTTCTGATGCACATAAGAATTTGTCGCAAGGAGTCCAAAGAAGCCAGATACTGGCTGCTGTTGACGAGTCCAAAACCAGAGGAGGAAACGGGACAGCGATTTCTTACGCAGGAGGCTACAGAACTCATGAAGATTTTCGGTGCGATTTTGCAAAAGTCATTATAGCTTCCGTCTTGAAATTCATGATTTGGATTTGTTTAGGTTTTAGAAATTAGGATTTCGAAATTTCATAGTTGATAAACTACAGCAACATTTAGTTATTAGAAATATGCTTGTTGACCTCTATACCTATCTCGGCTTAAGCGCAATGTTGTTTACCATCGGCGTCGCGGGTGTTCTTACACGCCGCAATGTCATCGTCATTTTCATGTGCATCGAGTTGATGCTGAACTCCGTGAACCTTACGCTCGCCGCTTTTTCATCGTACCTCGGCGATCAGACGGGACAGCTTCTTGTCTTCTTTGTCATGGCGGTTGCCGCGGCCGAAGCTGCAGTCGGACTCGCGATCGTGATCTCGCTTTTCCGCAACCGGCAAACTGTCAACATCGACGAAATAAATATCCTGAAATGGTAATGTCCGCATGCCTTATCAGTTAATCGGTCTCGCTGTATTTCTTCCGCTTGTCGGGTTTCTCATCAACGGATTGGTTGGCCGCGCCATTTTGGCGCGATCGCCCGGCCATAAATCCGAAGTTCTTGTCGGCATCATCGGCAGCGCGACTGTTGGCATCAGCTTCATCATTGCCTGCATGATGTTCTTTGCATTGCTCGGCTCGCCCGCAGAAGACCGCTCACACACTGTTGAATACTTCAAATGGATTTCGGCGGGAAGTTTTCACGTCAGTGTCGCATATCAGATCGATCAGCTTTCGATTCTGATGATGTTGATTGTAACGGGCGTCGGATTTCTAATCCACATTTATTCAATCGGGTACATGCATGGTGACAAGGGATTCTGGCGTTTCTTCGCGTACCTGAACCTCTTTATTTTTGCGATGCTGAACCTGATCATGGCTGATAATTTTCTGCTGCTCTTTCTTGGGTGGGAGGGTGTCGGACTCTGCTCGTATCTGCTAATTGGTTTTTGGTACGATAGAAAGTTTGAGAAGGGAACAACCGGCGATGCGGCAAAGAAAGCGTTCATCGTAAACCGTATCGGTGACTTCGGATTTCTGATTGGTATGTTTTTGATTTTCGAAATGTTTGGCACGCTGACGTTCAATGATGTGTTCGCTCAGGCATCGACTCTTTCCGTCGGCAATAAGACAGTCATGTGGATGACGCTGGCGCTGTTTCTCGGCGCGACAGGAAAGTCGGCCCAGATTCCTTTGTTCGTTTGGCTGCCGGATGCAATGGCGGGACCCACGCCCGTTTCCGCTCTCATCCATGCTGCGACAATGGTCACCGCGGGCATCTACATGGTGGCGCGATGCTCTGTGTTGTTTGCGCTCGCTCCGACAACTATGATCGTTGTTGCAATCGTTGGTGCGGCGACTGCGTTGCTCGCCGCTACTATCGGATTGGTGCAGAATGATATCAAGAAAGTTCTCGCGTACTCAACAGTCAGCCAGCTTGGATATATGTTCCTCGCGTTGGGAGTCGGAGCGTTTACAGCCGGAATTTTTCACGTGATGACGCATGCGTTCTTCAAGGCGCTGCTTTTTCTTGGTTCCGGTTCCGTCATCCATGCCATGCATGAAGAGCAGGACATTCGCAAGATGGGCGGATTGAAAAAATATATGCCCGTCACCTACTGGACGTTCTTCATTGCGATGTTCGCAATTGCCGGGATCTTTCCGCTTTCCGGATTCTTCAGCAAAGACGAAATTCTCTGGAAGGCGTTCGCGGGCGGCAATTATATTTTGTGGGGGGTGGGATTGGTCGGTGCGGGACTCACCGCGTTCTACATGTCCCGCCTTACAACACTCACCTTCGAAGGAAGTGAACGCTTCTCCTTGAAGGGCGATCACGCAGTTCATCCGCACGAGTCGCCAAAGTTTATGACCGTTCCGTTGATCATCCTCTGCGTCTTGTCGGTCGTTGGTGGATTCGTCGGAGTGCCGTATAGTCTTGGCGGGAACAATGCGATTGAACACTGGCTTGACCCTGTCTTCGAGAGGGCAAACGAGAAGCTGCTTCTCGCCTCGCCACATGGCGGACCAATTGAGTATGTGTTGATGATTGTTTCAGTCGGAGTTGCCCTTGCGGGAATCTGGCTTGCGCGTAAATGGTATCTCCAATCCAAAGAAGTACCCGAACGCTTGGCCGCAAACAATCCCGGCACATACAATCTTCTCCTCAACAAATACAAAATTGATGAAGCCTATGACGCAGCCGTGGTAACGCCGGTTCTGAAAACGTCCGATGCTTTTTTGTGGAGGATCTTTGACGTGAAAATAGTGGACGGCATCGTGAACGGCATTCCGAAAGTGATTGGAATGTTCAGCGGCGTTGCGCGCAAAGTGCAGACAGGTGTTGCACAGAGCTATGTATTTGTGTTTTTGATTGGCGTTGTTGCAATTGTTGGTTGGTTGATTACAAGGTAGATTATGCCGTGCATCTCTGAGTTCTTTGGAATTGCGATTTATTTTTATCACAACGACCATCCGCCGCCTCACTTCCATGCGATATATGCTGAACATGAAGCATGGTTTCACATTGACACGCTGGAGATGTTTCGAGGCGATCTACCGCGTCGAGCGCGAAGTCTTGTGGTAGAATGGGCAGCGCTTCATCGTTCAGAGCTTCTGAAGGATTGGGAACTCGCCCGTGAAGGTAAGGACTTGATTCGCATCGAGCCGCTGGACTAATCAAGGAGGGTAGTATGGAAAAAATTGTACGCATTCGTTCTGTCGAGCCGTTAGACGAATACACTGTTCGACTCGGATTCACCGATGGTTCGACGAAGAAAATAGACCTCGAGCCATATCTTCATGGTCCCATATTCGAGATTATCAGGAACGATATGAATGTGTTTCGCTCCGTGAAGGTTGATGCTCGTGCAGGCACAATCGCCTGGGACAATGGCGCTGACATTGACCCGGATGTGTTGTATTCAGGCTTAACATCTGAATGGATGACGTTGAAGACAGAGGGTATAGGGTAGTTGTCGCAGCGAGCTATGCGCGGAGTTTTGTTTCTTTTGATTGGTGTGCTTGCAATTGTTGATTTGATTCCAAAGTAATTGAAGTGTCATTCTGAGGTTGGTAAGCTCGAAGAGTTCTTGAATTCTAAGAGAAACGAAATAGACTTCGTCAGTGACGGAGAAGAACAGACATTGGATGATTATTTTCGTCTTTGGAAAACAGTAACTGAAAAGCTTTGTGCTTACAGGGAGGAAGGAATTGTGTTGGACGATGAATTCGTATTGAGATTGTACGACTACATGAATGTAGTTGCTAAGGTGTATGACATGAGAACAAAGCAAGCTCAGATAGTGAATGATACGTGGCTAAGAACCTATGAGATGTTGGCAAAAGTGGTAAAGTAACTGCTAATCAGAATATCCAATGATCGATAGTTTTCTTCTCTCAATAATCCTCTTCATCCCGCTCATCGGCGCAGTCGTCATTGCATTGATGAAAGACAATGCGAAGTCGCTTATTAAAATACTCGGCATCGGATTCTCTCTCGCCTCATTCGTTGCATCGGTCTTTCTTTTCCTGAAATTCGACGGAACAAATCCCAACATGCAGTTCGTCGAGAAGTATGATTGGATTTCATCGCTTCACACATCTTATCATCTTGGCGTTGATGGGATGTCGATGCTGCTCGTGGTGCTTACTGCGTTCCTCACACCGATTGCATTGCTCGCCTCGTGGGAATCGGTGCAAAGCAAGTTGAAGGGTTTTGTTTCGCTGATGCTTCTGTTGGAGGTCGGGACGCTTGGCGTGTTCATGTCGCTGGACATGTTTCTCTTCTATGTGTTCTGGGAAGCCATGCTCATCCCGATGTATTTTATCATCGGCATATGGGGCGGACAAGAACGAATCTATGCTGCTGTAAAATTTTTCCTGTACACGATGTTCGGCAGCCTGCTGATGCTCGTTGCCATTCTGTGGCTCGGGTATTACGCGCAGCAGGTGACCGGTCAGTTTACGACGAACCTGCTTGAGCTGTACAAAATTGCCCCGGCAATCCCCATGAATATTCAATCGTGGATGTTCGCTGCGTTCGCTCTCAGCTTCTGCATCAAGGTGCCGCTGTTTCCGCTGCACACATGGTTGCCGGATGCGCACGTGCAGGCCCCGACTGCAGGCTCTGTTATTCTCGCCGGAGTGTTGCTGAAGATGGGAACGTACGGCCTCGTCCGCTTTTGCTTGCCGTTATTTCCGTATGCAACGTTTGACTTTATGCCGTACCTTGCAGCACTCGCTGTCATTGGAATTATTTACGGCGCGCTTGTCTCAATAGTCCAGCCGGACATGAAGAAGCTCGTCGCGTACTCTTCAGTATCGCATCTTGGATTTGTTGTGCTTGGAATCTTTGCATTGAATGAAGAAGGGATGCAGGGAAGCATCATTCAAATGGTCAACCACGGACTGTCGACCGGCGGTTTGTTCTTGCTGGTTGGAATGATCTACGACCGGCGCCACACGCGGATGATCAAAGACTTTGGCGGACTCGCGAAACCAATGCCTGTGTACGCAACCTTCTTCATGATCGTGATGCTTTCGTCGGTCGGACTTCCCGGCTTGAATGGATTTGTTGGGGAGTTCCTGATTTTGCTCGGCGCATTCAAGTCGCAGCTCCTCGACAATCATTGGTTCGCAATCTTTGCGGCAACCGGCGTGATCCTCGCCGCTGTATATTTGCTGTGGAGTTATCAGCGAATGTTTTTCGGGAAAGTAGTAAATCCAGCGAACGAAAGCGTGAAAGATTTGAATCTACGTGAGTGGGCGGTTCTGGTTCCGGTTGTTCTCTTCATCGTGTGGATAGGATTTTATCCCGGTACATTTCTCGGGAAATCGGAGGCGTCAACGAAGCAGCTTATCCAGCAGATTCAAGATGCGCGGCGCGGGGTGCAGGTGCGGACTGCGCAAGCTCCTGCCTCTTCGACACAATCTTCTTCAATCGAATAATCCGCTCTTTTCTCGTCACGCCCGCCTGCGTTAATGAACGATATGGCGTGCAGGACATCAAAACATTTCATGGCGCTGTGACGATATTGCTGGTGCTGTCACGGTGTCTGGCCGGGTTTTATTTCTGTATCAATTTCTCGACTTCCTGAATCAAGAAAGGCAAGTTCGGCTGGTCGAAGTGCATGTTCGGTTCAGGGAAGCGGTTATTTCTAATGTCGGGGGGAAGATGTTTGTGGTGAGGAAACGAACTGGCTAACTCTGGAATGTTAGGGTGCGGCTGGCTATCGTACCATGAAATCTTCTCTTGTCCGCCAGAATTCGTACCCATAACTTTCAATCACTAGTTGTTCAGCATCCCACGCAATTCTTTCTCGCACCGTCATGCGATAATTCTCCGCAACCATCAACTCTCCTTGTACAACGGCAATGCGCTGCCCGCGGCGTACGATGATAAGAGTCGAACTCGCGGGATGTCGAAGTTTAAGCGTGTAGATGAACTCTTCATAAGTGCGAAGGGATTGGAATGGGTTAATGGCGCGCAGTTCGCTCGATAACGTTTATAAGTGTGGGCGATTGTGAGCGGAGAGATTCGATTGCCTCGCGGTATTGTTCCTGGCGACGCAGCCAGATTTTGTACACGCCAGCCCAATCGCTCCAATCTAATACCCATGAAGAGTCTTCTGGCTCTTCTCCGTTCATGTACGATTCATAAAAAGTCACGGAGAGGACGCCGTACTTTCGTTCGTACGTTTCCAAATCCTCACGAAGCGAGTGTATGTCTGCTACGATTTCTTGCAACACCATAAATCCTCCTACGGGGTTCTTTCGTAGGAAAAGATAACCGTTCCAGCACTCTTTAGCAACCAAGCGAGTTGTAACTAGAGAACCAGAATTTGAAAGACCTGAACACAAGTGAGTGGGCAGTGCTCGTTCCCGTCATTCTCTTCATCGTGTGGATAGGATTTTATCCCGGAACATTTCTCGGGAAATCGGAAGCATCAACGAAGCAGCTTATCCAGCAGATTGGTTAGCCCACAGAGAAAATATGCTGTATATTGAATCGTAACGTTCACTCAAAGCGAGACTCATATGCCTGTTGTTGAAACCAAATACGACCACATAGAGCTTGATGTGAATGCTGTTCCAATCATCAAGGGAACAACACTTAAAGTAATCGAACTCGTGCTTGCGAAAAGCGCCTACGGGTGGAGTCCTGAAGAACTCCAATTTCAACATCCCTATTTGACGCTTGGACAAATCTATTCTGCGCTCGCATACTATTCCGACCATCAGGGAGAACTCGACAACGAGATAGCTCGCCGGCTCGAATCGGTCAACGAAATGCGTTCAGCGATGAAACCGAGTCCTCTGCTCGACCGCCTCAAGCGTCAGGGTTTGCTCTGATGGCGATCCGCCTCTACATGGATCATCATGTGCATCGTGCAATCTCCGTCGGACTGTTATCACGCAGCGTTGATGTCTTGACCGCATACGAGGATGAAGCAAGCCTGTTCTCCGATCCTGCGTTGCTTGACCGTGCCACTGCGTTGAGTCGAGTCTTGTTCACCCAAGACGACGATCTCCTCGTGGAGGCAGCCAGCCGGCAAAGGGCAGGAACGCACTTTGCAGGCATTGTGTACGCCCACCAGTTGCATGTACCTATCGGAATCCGCAGATCTTTCCTCTTCCACAGTTATTTAGGACAGCAGTGAATGTAGCTCTTAAGTTCGTTGTGTCATTCCTCTGTGTTCATCCGCTCTCGTTGTAAGGACGTTCAATTGTCCGAAGGACTCTTGACGAGTCGTCTACGACCCGATGGGCGCGTAGACCCGTCGGGAGTCATCGACCTTCGGAGAACGTCCCTACGTATTCCCGTCCCGCAATTCCTCCAACTCATGCCAGCGAGCATAGAGGCGTTCGACTTTTCCTTTTGCGGCGGCGAGTTCTTCAGTCAGTTGTGTAGTGCGATTCCCGTGCTTCTCGTAGAAGTCATGGGCTGAGAAGATTACTTCGATCCGTTCCACATCCGCCTCTGCGCTCTTGATGTCCCGCTCGATAGTCTCCAACTCTTTTGCGTCCTTCCATTTCAATTTCTTCGGCGGCTTTTTTTCCGACGCCTTTGCAGGTGTTTCCGGCCTCTTTGCGTCCAGTAGCGCTGATGCTTCGGCTATGCGGGCGTTGCGTTTCTCGAGATAATAGTCGTAGCCACCCTCGCTGAAATGAACGTAGCCATCGCCTTCAAACGCCAGAATCCCGTTGCACACGCGGTTGAGGAAATACCTGTCGTGGCTTACGGCAATTACACAACCATCGAACGATGTGAGCGCTTCTTCGAGGACGCGCAGCGTGGCAAGGTCGAGGTCGTTCGTCGGCTCATCCAGAATCAGAAAGTTGCCGCCGCGCTTCAATATCTTTGCAAGTAAAAGGCGACTTCGTTCTCCGCCCGAAAGTTTCCCGACTTTCGTGTTCATCCTGTCATCGGCAAAGAGGAAGCGTCGCAAATATTTCCAGACAGTGAGACGTTCCTCGCCGAACATCAGCCATTCCTGCCCTTCACCAATTTCCTGCAGAACGGTATTCTCATCGTTCAACGCCAGACGCGACTGATCTACGTAATTGAAGAGCGTTCTCTCCCCGACTTCCGCGTGGCCTTCAGTCGGATTGAGTTCTCCGAGAATAATTTTCAGCAGCGTGGTCTTGCCGAGCCCGTTGCGACCGATGATGCCAAGCTTTCTTTTCTTATCGAAATTCAAATCCACGCCGCTAAAGAGTTTCTGCGGGCCATGCCCCTTTTCGGACCCGTAGTCCATCCCGACATTCTTCAGGTTAAGAATCTTGGAGCCGAGCACTGATGCAGGGGGAATAACCAACTCGACCTCCTCTTCCGGCTCATGCCCTTTCTTGTCAACTTCTTCAAAATATTTGGCGAGTCTGCTTTTTGATTTGGTTCGTCGTGCCCGCGGCCCCTTGCGCACCCACTCAAGCTCGTGGATGAGGAAGCGGTTTCGCTTTCGTTCCTCTGTCTCCAACTGCACTTCGCGTTCCGCTTTGTCGAGAAGAAAGTCCGTGTAATTGCCGGTGTGCGTATGACAGATACCGTTCGCAAGTTCGACAATCCGCGTTGCAATCGAATCGAGAAAATACCTGTCGTGCGTTACAAAGAGGCAGGCGCCGGAGTAATTCGCCAGGAACGCTTCCGTCCATTCTATCGATTCTGTATCAAGATGGTTTGTTGGTTCGTCGAGAATAAGGAGGTCGGGACGGGAGATGATTGCTTTGCATAACGCAACACGCCGCTTCTCTCCGCCGGAGAGTGTAGCAATGTCGCGGTTTTTGTCGGGCGCATTCAGCGAATGCATGACCGTTTCAATTCTGTTTTCCAGATTCCAGCCGTCACGGTGGTGAATTTGTTCTTCGAGAACGTGCCGCCGTTCCGATGTATAGGGGAGAGATTCGTATTCGGCAAGGATGGCTGTGATATCATGCGCTCCCTCCACAATATTTTCGTACACCGAAAGCGCCGCGTCGAGTTGAAAATCCTGCGAGAGGTATCCTGTAACGATGTCTCTCCGGCGTGACACTGTTCCTGAATCCGGCTGCATGATGCCCGCAATGCATTTCAGCAAAGTCGATTTGCCCGACCCGTTGTTTCCGATCAATCCGATTCTGTCGTCTTCATGGACCGTGAGCGACGCACCCTGTAAGACGGTCTGTTCTCCGAAACGGACGGATAGATCATGTGCAGTGACAATAACGGGTGATTTGGGTTTCGACATAGATTACGATTTCTGAGTGTGGTGTATGAGGTCTGGTTGGAAACTCCATAACGCAAAGCTTACCACGGAGTACCCAGAGAAACATTTCTTGAGATATTGGTTCGTTGTCTCTTCATTCGTGGTCTCTGCTTTCTCAGTGGTCTCTGTGGTAGGCTTTTCAACCAGAGTTTTAGGGGACAACAATCCTGCAACAGGTTAAAGAGTGCAGAGGAGATTAGCAAGTTGAGCGGGCGATTCTGTTGATACTTACCGCCTGAGTTGGTATTATGTAGCGGCCAATTTTCCTCCAACTTCATTTTTATCAAACACCGATTATGGAACTGTCACGACGCATTGGGTTCATTGTCATTGTTTGCACAATACCATCGCTTGCTTTCGCGGACGAAACATCTCATGCAGTCGCAGTCAATCCGCTGATGATCCTGCCGTTCGCTCTACTGCTTCTTGCCATCGCCGTCATGCCGTTCATCAACAAGCATTGGTGGGAACATAATTACCCTTACGTTTCGGTTGGGCTCGGTCTGTTGGTCTGTTTGTATTATGTGTTCGGACTCGACAATCCAACACGGCTGCTTCACACGGGCTTTGAATATGTCAGCTTCATTGCGCTCATCGGCTCGCTGTTCGTTGTTGCGGGCGGCATTCACATTCGCATCAAGGGAAAATCAACGCCACTGCGGAATGTGTTTCTTCTCGCCATCGGCGCTGTCGTCTCGAACATTGTCGGCACGACCGGCGCTTCGATGATTCTGAT
>JBBRUI010000142.1:0-11057 GCA_038247945.1 Bacteroidota bacterium
AAGACGTACTCTTCTTCTTTGGTATAATAAAAGATAGTATCTGTATCTTTTTGAAATCCTTTCCCTACTGTTTTTCCGCTTGAACTCCTTAACCAAACAATCTCATTTCTAAAATTGTCCTCACCGAAAACTTCATCCATAAGAACTTTTACGTAATGCCCAATATGCCAATCAAGGTGCAAGTAAATACTTCCTGTAGGACTCATTACGGTTCTAATTGCCATCAGGTTTTCATACATCCAGTTCAGGTAGTCTTCCTTGTTCCAAATGTCGCCGTACATTTTCTCTTCGAAGGCTTTTAACTCCTCAATCTCCATTTCCTCTTCAGCTTTCTTTATTGCTTCGGCGACTTTCGGGTTGCGGCGTATGTACACGTTCTTTGCATAGTCTGCACCGCTGGCAAATGGCGGGTCAATGTACACTTGGTCAATGGTAATCCCCTTTTCTTTTAGGTAAGCGCAAGCAGAAATACATTCGCCGCGAATGAGAAGGTTCTTACTCTCTGCGTCATTCGATGTCGGAGAATCTTTTGCCCGAACCTTTTCAATTGTGTCAACCTCGTAAAAGGGCATCCCGCGGCGGAGCGTTTCGTACACGGTGTTGTTGTCGCGGTACTTCAGCGTTCGTCGTGTACGCGTAAAGTTGTTGAGAATCGCTTGTCCCTCAACCGTGTCGGGAAAGAACGGAACGTATTTTATCGGCATTGTTAGTCGTTGAAGAATTCGATGATTTTGTGATTCAGTTCCGAGAGGTTGTCGTTCATCTCGCTCTCGTCAGACAAATAGAGGAATTCGAAACGTTTGTATCCGAACTTTTCTTCATTCAACCGGAGGAACTCGGAGGAAACGTAGTTCTTCCTGTGAAGAAATTTCGGATCATGAGAAAAGCCTTCGCCCTTTGTTTCGATAATCAAAATCTTGTGAAGCTCGTTTTTCCTTTTGCGGCGGATCATGAGAAAATCGGGCGTGTACTTTCCGACAGGTTGCCACCGCGCGCCATTCTTTGCAAAGCATTGGATTTGAAATTGCGTCAGTGCGCGTTCACCGTTGTAATACATTTCAAGCTTTCGTTGCTTGAACTCGTTGAGCGTCAAGGTATTTTCGAGTATTCCCTTTTCAAATCCGCTCTGGAAAAAACTGTACGGAAGATAATGGAACGATGAATCTTTATGGCGAATTGCAGCGCTCAGAGTTTGTGGCGGAGGAGCCATCGCGCCCAAACCTTGTTCTTCCCATTTCTTTTTCTGCTCTTCGTAAAATAGCTGCAGTGCATTCTCAACTTCCTCAATTGATTTTCCAGTCGCATCATAGTTGATGATTTGTTGTGCTTCTTGCGGACTGGGATAGATGTTCTCATTATGGTCAACAGGCGAGAGCTTTTCCACCAACAGCATCTGTGCGCTCTGTTTTATTGTTTCACGTTTCGTTTCGAGCGAGCGTTTGATGGAGAATGCTACTCTGACTTGAGACTTCACTGCATTCTGTAAATAGATTTCGTTGTACAAAAGAACGGATTCTTTCGTATATGTGACAGAATCAAAGATTTTTCGCAGGACTGTCTGATGGGGCTGAAGCTGCTGCAGAGTAATGCCGCCAAAGCTTCCTTTTGCGATATCCAACAACCATTCAGTGAACCTTGCCCGTTCGCTGCCAATAGTATAGATTTGCGTCCTGTCTTCCGCAACGGTGAAATTTCTCCGTGTCACGACAAAAGAACTCTGACGGAAGGTGTCGATGTTGTCGAAGAGAGTTTTCAATTTTGCTGCGGTGTTGGCGGCTTGTTCTTCTTCAATCGTCAGATAGTCAATCCGCATTTGATAGAAATCAACAGCAGGCAACTGCAAATACTCGACTCGAGGGAAACGCGCAACAGTTTCGCTGCCGGATGCTTTTGTGAGATTGTTGATTTCTTGGATGCTTGTTTGTTGCTCTTCTCGGAGTTGCTTGTTGAGTGTTTGGGCATTATCCGCATTCAGCCATACAAGGGCAGTTTCGTTTTCACCTTTGTCAACCTGGCGTAAGCATCTGCAAGAAGTTTGCAACACCATGTTTTGCGGGCAATCCCCGCGTTGTGCAAGGATAACTCCCGTCAAACTTTTGCAATCCCATCCCTCTTTTCCAATTTGTACCAATAGTATGATGCGTTTCTTGGATAAACCGGTATCAAGCGAATTGAACTCCAGTTCATTTTGCTTCGGAAGCTTGAAGACTTTATTCCCCCTGTGATACTTGAGAATGTTGTCTTCAGTATCGCCGAACTTCTTCGCCAGTTGAATGATAAAAGGATAAATGTCATTTTCTAAACGCTGAATATTGCCGCAGTAAATAGCAATCTTCGCAATCGTCCTGTTCAAATATACTTTATCGCGATACAGACGATAAAAATCCTCAATTCCTTTTTCGATAATGTGAAGCGGATCGGCGATCTCTGCAAACTTTACTGTTGGCTTCTTGAGGAAGTTTCTTATTCCGGTAACGAGCGGATAATAATAAACGGTGTTTGTGATTTGAGAAAACTTGAGTGTGGTATCCGCGCTGACAGAAATCGCATCCGGTGAAGAAAGATACGGTGTGCCGGAGAATCCAAGAACGGTTGTTACGCTTCCCTTGTCGTTCCAACGATTGACCACTTGTCGAAGTTTGATGTCATCTGTGGCTGCGTGGTGGACCTCATCAATCATGATTTGCAGATTTGGAAGTTTGCCGATAATATTGCGGAGTTCATTCGCAAGCCTGTCCTTTTGATCCTCAGTATGCTCAATTAACTCCTGCTGATCTGAAAGTTCCAATCGATCCAGAATAACCTTCTCTGCATTCACAACAAGAACGAGGCCCATCAATCCTTGCTGTGAAGCATATTGATTCACCTTCTGGGCATTTGGGTTGCGTGCTTTGTTGCTTCTCTTCGCGGACTTCGCCTGATCAAGCACTTCAAAACGAATCATTCCCTTGATTCTGCTCGCGGCTGGTTCGGAGAGAACCCACGATGGGTCGAATTTTTCAATTGTCTTCAAACTGGGGACAATAGACGATTTCAATCCGGATGGTACAAGAACAAGGAAGTTGTGTGCAAAGTTTTTGTTGTCGGATTCGTTCAGGGCAAAATACAAATCGAGGTACATCAGTGCAGCCATCAAATATGTCTTGCCCGCGCCCATTGGCAAGCTGAACAGGTAATCAGAATAGTGCACGCCATAGAACATTGATTTGATGATTGACTCGTAGGCAACAGTCTCCGGTCTCTCAACGATCAATTTTTCAAGGTCGGGCAGAAGACTCGTTGCTCCGTTCTTTTGACTTGCAAAATTGTACAAAGCAAGAGCAGATTTGTTGTTCTCAAAATGCGTTCTCGCTCTTTGATTGATGTTGAGGTGTGTGAGGTCTTGTGTCGATGCGAAAAAACCTTCGGAGAATAATTGCCAAAGCGGTTTGTTCTCCCCAACAATCTTGAGGAAAAGATAGGTCTCTATTGCTTCGATTTGTGTGTCGCGGAGTTCACCCTTCCTTCGAATGTAATCGAGCAGGTGCTTGACGGTGCAATCATTGGATTGTACCCACTGGTTCTTCTTCGAAGAAATAATGTTTTGAAGCATTCGGTCAATAGACTGTTTAGGATGAAGCTTGCAGAGAAGATAAGGAAGGTAGGACGTTTTTCATATAGTAGCACACCGCTAAAATTGATGCAGGGATTGCTACTTCGTTAGAACCAGTTTTGTACACTCCTCCGGCCGCAAAGTCAACCCACTAACTTCTCCGCACAACATCAAGGCAACGGTTGCAGAACGAATCGCCCTTCAAGTCAATGTCCTCAACGTACGTCGAGGCATGCATTGCGCACTCCTGATGTTCGCAGTGGAAAAGCCCGTAGAGATGCCCAAGCTCGTGCAATGCTTCTTTCCGGACGCGCTGCATAAATACAGCATCATTGCCCGGAAGTCCGTACAACTCATTCATCAATCGGTAATACGAAACAACGGCAACATCCCCGTTCAACTCTGCTTCTCCAAAGACGTATGTGAGAATGGGAATGAAGAGATCGGAATCCAACACAGCCAGAGTTTTCGTCCGCCCGCGGTTGCGCCACCCGGCAGTGCGGAGATGCGCCTCGATGCTTTTTAAATGCAGAAGGATGGAAGTTGAATTGTACTGTCCACGCGGCGGATCATAAAATTCTTCAATGTCCGGATGTGATTGAGCCAGTACAATGGGAACGCGGAATATTTGTTCAAGAGGCTCTTGCAAGCTCTCGACGATGTCCTCGCGTGCAGTCCCAAGCCGGAGAAGCCGGATCGCTTTCATTTCTTTCGCTTCAGGCCGAACTTTTCGATCTTGTGGTAGAGGGTAACGCGGTCGATATCGAGGATTGCCGCACTGCGCGAAATGTTCCACCCCGTTTCGCTGAGAATATGTGTGATGTGGACTTTCTCGATGTCTTCAAGGCGGTCGCCCTCCGGTTGCCCCGGTGCAACGGCCTGCAACGGCAAGTGATCCTTTTCGATGGATTGCCCCTGTGTCAGTACCACCGCCCGCTCGACAGCGTTCTCAAGCTCGCGCACGTTACCAGGCCAATTATATCCTTTCAATGCATGCATGGCTTCAGGCGTAAAGGTCTTCGCACATTTGTTCATCGCTTTGGAATATTTATCGAGAAAGTAATGTGCGAGCTTCATGATATCGCCGGGACGTGTGCGGAGAGCGGGCACACAGATGGAAAACACGTTGAGCCGGTAGAACAAATCTTCGCGGAACGTTCCGTCCTTCACGGCTTTCTCGAGGTCCTTGTTTGTCGCGCAGATGACGCGGAAGTCCGAATGCAACACGTCCGACCCGCCCACACGAGTGAACTGCCTGGTTTCGATAACACGCAGCAAATCCATTTGCGTCTTCCTATCGATATTGCCGATCTCATCAAGAAAAAGTGTCCCGCCGTCGGCCATCTCCACCTTGCCTTTGCGGAGATAATGGGCGCCGGTAAACGCACCGCGCTCATGTCCGAAGAGCTCGCTCTCCAACAACGTCTCTGTCATAGCTCCGCAATTCATGGTAACGATGGGAAAATATTTTCTAGGGCTGAGAGCGTGGATTGCCCGCGCAACAAGTTCTTTCCCTGTTCCGCTTTCGCCGCGAATCATCACCGTGGTATCGGTTGGCGCAACTGTCTTGATCAGCTCCATCACGTTCTTGATTTCATCCGACTCTCCGATGATGTCGGTTTGAGTTGCCATTTCGCTCACTGTGTTTTTGAGCCGGCGGTTTTCGGTGACGAGCGCTTGCTCCTTCAACGCTTTTTCGATGAGATGATCGAGATAGTCGGGGTCAATTGGTTTCGTGACATAATCATACGCCCCGGCTTTCAATGCTTTCACGGCGCTGTCGACGGAGGCGAACGCCGTGATGATAATAACGGTGATGTCCTTGTTGATCTCACGGATACGCTGCAGAAGTTCGAGGCCGTCCATGCCCGGCATTTTAATATCGACCAGCATAATATTCCACGTGTTGCCGTTTAGTTTCTTTAACGCCGCGGCAGCGCTCTCGGCGGAATCGACACGATAGCCGTCTTCGCGGAACCATTTCGTGAGCGATTCGCGTACAATAAGTTCATCATCAACAACGAGAATTCCAGTGTCCTGCTTGTTCATTGAGTGACTCCTTCTCGCGTCGGCGGCGTAACTGTTTCGGGAACCACCGGCTCGGTTATTGGTAGAATGATGGTAAATGTTGTTCCATTGCCTACAACGGAATCAACTTCGATCTTTCCGCGATGACGCTGAACAATTCCGTACACAACAGCAAGGCCGAGCCCTACACCTTTTCCTTCTGACTTTGTGGTGAAGAACGGTTCGAAAATATGTGCCTTCACATTCTCCGGCATGCCGTCGCCTGTATCCGCAACACGTATCTCCAACGCCGCCTCTGTTTTGCGCACGTCGATGTCCAGCCTTCCTCCGCCCTGCTTTCCGGACGTGTGGGTCATCGATTCTATTGCATTGGCCATCAATGCGATCAACGCCTGCTGAATCTGATCGGGATCGCATTCCGCCGTGATCTGATCATCGCAGTCTGTATGCATCTCCACCGCGTGGATAACCGCGTGATGATTCATCAGCATCATACTTCGCTCGACAACCGGCTTGATTTTTACGAGTTGGAAGATGCCGCCTTTCTGTCGCGCAAAGATCAGAAGATTTTTTACGATGTTTCCGCAGCGCAGTGATTCATCGGCGATAAGTTTCAACTCTTCGCACATCAGATCGGCGGCGTCGGTGGAAAGCGGACTTTTGCGCACGCGCTTTATCAGAAGTCTTGCGAACGTCAGTATTCCCTCAAGAGGATTGTTCAGTTCGTGCGCAACGGTTGCGGCAAGGCTTCCGAGCGATGCCATTTTTTCGACCGTTACAATTTGCTTGTGCGCTTTTTCAAGGTCGGCGGTTTTCTCTTTCACCTTGCGCTCCAGTGTGGTCGACCATGCCGTCAACTCCGACCGCGCCTTGGTAAGATCATCAGTCATGCGGTTGTATGTTTTGGCCAGCCGGCCGAGTTCATCGGAAGAACTTTCCGTCAGGCGGTGGTCGAGATCGCCCGAAGCCACCATCTCCATTCCATGCATCAGTTTCTTCACCGGGCGGCGGACAAACATCCAGATGAATCCGCCGGAAATAAGTGAGATCAAAAGAACCGCTGCGCTTGAAAACAGTACCAGTTGGTTTCTGCTTTCCGCAAGTTGTGCATCGATGGTTGAGAGATTTACTTTTACGTCGAGCACTCCGAGGATTGTTTTCGATGGGGGATGTGCGTGGCAGGCGGCGTCCGAACACTGTGGTTCATTACGGATTGCGGTGATAAGTCCGAGCACGCGGTTGCCATCCGGCTTGGTAAAAATGCGGCTCATCTTCTGATTGTTGTCGGGATGAGTGCCCAGCGAGTTGGATGAGTGACACGTAATGCACGCTTCGGCATTCATATCCACTTTTGTGTGGATGTCCGATAGCTGCGTTGCGAAAATGATTCGCCCGTCTTTGTTGTAGATACGCAGCCCCTCAAAACCGGGCTCGTCTCCAACGGAGGAGATAATATGTTGAACGTCTTCCTTTCTGTTCAACAGCATACTGTACCGCGTCGACCGCGCAATGACATCGCTGACTCTCGCCGCGCTTGCTTCACCATTCTTCATCAATTGAGTTTGTTGAATGCGAAGCGTCGCGAAGGTAAGAGCGAAGAGAATGACAGTCTGAATCGATGCAATAAGCAGAAAAAGACGGAAAGCAAGAGTACGCGTGTATCGCATGAGTCACCATTCTTAACGGAACATTCCAGCACCTAAAACTCACATGTCATGCCATGCCAACCGGCAGAAGAAAGGTCGATTATATTTGAAATTCAGAGATTCACAGAGAGAATGGAGTTTTTAGCGGTCGCGCTTTCCTAACGGTGGGAATGAATTTCTCCGAATCAATAATACGGTGCGGGTCCTGGCCAGACCCGCACCGTATTATTCTTACACGAGTTCTGCCTGCTTCGCATGTCGCAGCCGCGACAGGCGTACCGGCATCGCGGCGACGGTTGTGTGATAATGCGGCTTTTCTCCGAACACATCGAAGTACCGGGCGACGAATGAGAAGGCAACGAAACCGAACGCCGCAAGGCCGAGCGTGATAAAGAGCTCCTGCCACGAGGGGACATACATCCTCGCCGGGTACTGTTCCATGCTTGTGATGGCAGTGTTTATTCTGTGCGCTACAAATCCGAGCAGCACCAACGCCGATGAGTAGAACAAACCCGCTTTGCTTGCGCGAATTTTTCGGGAAAGAAGCAGGAAGAACGGCAGCACAACGCCGAGAAGAATCTCGCCATAGAACATTATGCTCTGGTAATTTACCTCGAACGCGTAGTGCAGCGCGTCGCGCGTAATCAAATCCTGAACCCGGACGGTGAAATAAACTGCCAGTACCACGACAATCACCCTTGCAAGGTCAGACAGCAACGGCATTTCTATCTCGCGGCCAAATGCCCGCGAGGAGAGAAAGGATTCAAAGATCGTCATCGCAAGTCCCGCGGCAACACAGGAGATGATGAAGAGGAATGGAATAATGTTCGAGTACCAGAGTGGATGCATCCGCCCCGGGATGATCAGGAATAACGACCCGAGCGACGATTGGTGCAGCGTTGAGAGGACGACGCCAAGTATCACCAACGGAATTGTGATCGCCTTTATTATTTTCAGCGGACGCTGCATGTTGAACCGCTCAAAAACTACGGGACTGAACTCAAGCGCGAGTACTGCTGTGTAGAGCATTACGCACCACGCAACTTCGAACATCACCGAATGCGGATTCCAGTAAATCAGCGCGTGCCATATTGCCCAGGGCCTGCCGAGGTCGATCATCAACCCCGCTATGACCAGAATGTAACCGAGGAACGCGGTTAGGATTGTGGGACGAAGAATTGGCCGGAAGCGTTCGAGGTTGAAGATGTAGACTGTTGCTGCGATTGTAAAACCGCCGGCTGCCAGCCCGACACCGACAAGAATATCAAATCCGATCCACAATCCCCACGGAAATGTGTCTTTCAGATTTGTGGTAGCGCCGAGGCCCAGCGCGTAACGTTGAATTGCAGCGATGGCGCCGAGTGTCATCAACACAACAGCGACGGCTTTCCAGAATGTGATTCGTAAGAGACCCGGGAATTTCATTGGTGTGGCCTTTCAATATTGCCGTTGGATTTTTTCTTTTCTTCAGCTTCAAAGCGTGCAACTTCAGTTCGCCGTTGTGTGATCCAGTTGAGTCCGAACAAGACAACGCCTGCTGCGACCGAGTATTTCGGTATTTGTGAAAGCACGCGCCACGAAAGATCGGGAATGGATTCTGTCGGAATATTCATAGGCAAGCCGAGCTTGTCGAAAGGAATGTTGGAGAGATACATCACCGATGTGCCGCCTGCTTCCTTTAATCCGTACACGTAGTTCACATACTCTCCCGGATTTTCGTCGATGCGTTTGCGCGCTTCACGTATAAGTTCATCACGGTCGCCAAACATCGTCGCACCCGTCGGGCACGCTACCGAGCATGCGGTTTGTCCGCCTGCCGCAACGAGCTCGTAGCACATTTTGCATTTTTGTACGCGGGGAGACAAGCTGCTCCACTCATACCGCGGTACTTCAAACGGGCATGCTTGCATGCAATACCTGCAGCCGATGCATTTGGATTCGTCGTACACCACAGCGCCGGTTTCCGTTTTGCGGAACGCGCCGACAAGACACGCCGAGACGCAGGTCGGTTGTTCGCAATGCATGCACATTCTTCGTACATACGTCTGGTCGTTGTTGACTGTCTGCACAACCGTGTAATGTGTTGCCGATAGTTCCTTGGCTTCTTCCTGCGGCAAGTTGTTGGCAACGGCACACGCCCGCGAACATTCGCCGCAGCCAATGCACTTCGTAATGTCGATGAGCAATCCTTTGGACTTAAGCATTGTCGTATTCTCCCGTTATTTCCGGTACCGATGGCAGTGAAACGAATTGATGCTGGAATTCATCCCACACATCCTGATTGAATTCCTTCAACACCCCATCGACCGGAACGCCGCCGTCCTGCATTGTGACAAACTCCAACTGCGGCAGTTGCGATGAAAGGAACTCCCTGAAGGCCGTCTGTTGCTTTTTGAGCCACGCAAGAGCCTCGGCACCGCGCACGAAGCCACCAAGCGGAACGGCAGAATCGAACGGCACTATTTTGTACAGCCAGCCGGTTGTGTACGGGTTTGCAGCGACCATCGCCGGTTGGTTGGCGACGTGCATGTTGGCTTCGAGTACCTGGCCTTCGATCGGCGAATGGATGCGCAGTGTTTTATTTTTGTGGCGAAGTTCGACTGCCGGAGATCCTTTGCCCACAATTTCTCCCGCATGCGGAAGAACCATTGCATCCGCCGAGCCGGTCAATCCAAGAAGAAAGTTATCGATCCCGAGCGTGATAGTGTTGTCCTGTTCACGTCTCATCCAGACATGGTTCGGGGCAAACACAACATCATCGGAGAGATGCCATTGATCCGGTACGCTTTTGTGCACAGAACGGATGGCGAAAGCGCCGAGTTTTTTTTGCCGCTTCTTTTGCACGACGAAGTCGGCTGCCAGAAGCGTTATCAGCGAAAATAATACAAGCAGAACGGTCATTGTCGGACTCCTTTAGTTTATTCGGGTAGATGGTGCATAAAAGAAATTCCATTTCTGTTGAGCGGCGCCTTCGTTGTTGACAAGGAATATTTCTTCAGCAAGCTCATTCCATTTTTCATCCGATACGTGGTCGGATACATCCTTCACGATGAGCCCGCCGTCCTGAGACATCAACGCGGGCGTAGTGGAAAAGAAACGGACCAACTGTCCCTTCGCCTGGTCGAGCCATTGCTGCGATGCCTTGCCGGTCAGAAGATTGTTCAGTTGTGATTGCAATTTTGTGGGACGAATACGAAGAAGCCATCCGTCCCCATACGGCGAAGCGTTCACAAACTGCGGGTTGTGCAGAACCATTTCATTTTTTTCGATCACCCGCCCGCTGACCGGACTGAGCATGGGCACCGTTCTCCCGCCGTGTGTAAGCTTCCAGCCGATGGATCCTTGCTGGACACGTTGCAGTAATCGCGGCAGTTCAACGGAATCCACCGCGCCGATCAATGACTGGGCGAAATCGTCGATGCCCACAAGCACATCGCCATCGGCAGTCATCCGCATCCATGAATGTCCGGGGTGAACATATCGTTTGACGATGACTGGAGTTGGCCTGACGAGCTTTCGTTTCCCCCGAAAAAGTTCCAACCCGATGAACACCAGCGTTGCGATCAAGGCGAGTACGATTGACATGGCCGGCTCCTTTCAAATTGTGTTTTCTTCGAATCGTGTCTTATCTGTTCCAAGAAGTCTGCCAGAAAATTTTGTTTCTGGATAGAAAAACCGGAGTGTAACATCGTGCAACACATAGGATTAGAGATTGAAAAAAACTCACTCTTTCGGCACTGCTCTCGCGTTTGGAGATGATGAGTATATCTTCAACGGTGGGTGAAGGAACA
>JBBRUI010000143.1:0-11055 GCA_038247945.1 Bacteroidota bacterium
GGGAACGAGATTGCTGAAATTTGCCGTGCGTCCCGGCCCGAGACGCTGAACGCCCCGCGACCAGAAGACATTGGCAATTCCGATCGAGAGTGCGCCCGACGCAAACGTGGCCGCCCAATACGTCCACCCGACGGATTGCCAATCCATTTGTACTGCGGTCGGAATTGCTACAACTGAAAGTCCGACAGCACCAACTGCGATCATAATTGTGGCGACGTACAATGGTGAGTTCTGAGCGAGCAATGGCTTCTGCAAATTGGTGCTGAACGCCCACAATATTGCGCCAGCAAGACATATCAAATCGCCGATGATTGACTCGCCGCCAAACTCAAATGTTTTTCCGCTGCCAACAATTATGAGCACAACCCCGCACAATGAGACCGCCATTCCGAGCCACATGATGAGCCGGATCTTTTCTTTGTGAACATATGCGTTGAGGAAAACAGTCCAGAGCGGGGACGTTGATAAAAGAACAGCGGAGTTGCCTGCGGACGTCATGCTCAGACCGATCACGAACGCGATCTGATACAAAACATTCGCGACCACTCCGGCTTTGAGAATCGCTGACCAACCTCCTTCTGGCAGGGGAAGACGCTTTGTGCGATAGAAGTATATTCCCGCCAGCAAACCGGCTGCAATAATGTAACGCACGGCGTTGAAAACAAATTTATCTATCTGACCGAAACTGTATTTCGCGAGCGGATAATTCGCCGCCCAAATGACCACAACGAAAAGCAGCAGCAGTTGAGACCGGTTGTCGCGTTCCGATTCGTTCATCAACCGGCTTTCTTCCGTACGACCGGCCTGCAGGCAAGAACATACCCGGCAACATACAGGATGAGAGCGAGGACGAGAAGTTCGTACCGATACGGCAGAGGATTTCCACTCCGGAGAATTGCTTCCGTGTCGGACATGAAGGAATATAAAAGTGCGACTGTTCCCACGATAGCAAGAATCCAACTCGTGAATGTTGGCTTAAAGTATTTTGCCACAGAAGTTCTGACGACGATATCGGTTCCGCAGATCGTCAGAAGCACGGCGATGAGCGAAGCGGAGAGCACAGGGCCGATCCAGGGCAGCGGGATCAAAAAGAGAATGTCCCAATCGGTAATCGAAGCAGGCCAGCCGAGAATACTCTTGAGCCAGACATAATAGAAAATATCCCACACACCAAAGGCAAAGCAAAAATAACCGAAGCGCTGCCAGCTATTTCTTCCGGCGAGCATTCCGACCGATGCAAGCATGACTATTGTTGCTGCCTCGCGACAAATCTCAACCACCAAGTGATGGTTGACGATCGCTTTTAGGGGAAACGCAAATCCATCCGGATAGTAAATAGCCCGCAGGTAGACGACAACACTCGCTTCCACGAAGGCGAACGCAACTGCAAATACTGACACCCACACGAGCTTCCGGATGGGCAAGGGGTCATTTGTCATTAGCCGGTGATTTTTCTTTTTCAGATTCGTTGTATTCATCGAGGAACGCTACAGCACGGCGCATATGGGGAATGACAATCGATCCGCCGACTACGAGAGCAACACTGAAAATGTCGTACATCTCCTCGTCAGTAACCCCTTCCTGCTTGCATTCCTGAATATGATACGAAACGCAATCATCGCATCGCAGAACCATGGAAGCGACGAGGCCGAGCATTTCTTTTGTCTTCGCATCCAACGCGCCCGGTTCATACGTAAGGGTATCGACTCCGAAGAATCGTTTGATCGGACGGTTCTCGATGCCGAGAATGCGTTCGTTCATCTTCGACCGAAAATCATTGAACTCTTTTACTCTGTTCGCCATCGTGGTCTCCTTTTATGATCTGTCCATTTCAATGTTGGAGAAGTGGAAACAGCCTACTACAACTCCAACATTCCAACACTCCGCTACTCCATTACTTCCTTACTCCAGTTTCGGCAACGCGTATTTCACTTGTATTTCGTTCAACTTTGCAATAGCCGCATATGCTTCCTGCCAGCCGCCGTCGTCAACTTCTTTCATGATGGATTGAATTTCCAGGCGAAGAGGTTCGGGTTCGGCGGATGAAGAACGAGGGAACGGCATGCGAATGTATTCCTGCAGGGCTGAGATGTTTTGCCACACGAGTGAAAGTCCGGCAAGCACCGTAAGAAGTGTCAGCACCACTTCAATGAAGCCGGTTGTTCTGCCCAGATTCCAACCAAATGGGATACTGAGGCAACCAACCAGGACGATCATCCACCCCAGAATGGAAGTCGTACGATACCGCCGCAATACTCTCTGGAATCCAAAATAAAAATACTGCAACTCATCATCGGTCATAATCGGTCATCAACACTTCTCTCGGAGAAATTCTGCATCAAGATACGGACTTCCCTTCAGATGCAAAAGAACCTGTCCGCAGTTGCCGGACAGGTTCGCTGTTCACGAGACTACTTACATTCTACGCAGCAACTTCTTCCTTCACCACCGCTCCCCCGCAACTGCTTCCCGCGCCGGCGGTACATCCATAACAATGATCACCGAACACAATCTTCCGCGCCATGAGCGTATCGAAATCGAAATCCCAGATGGTGTTGGGCGTCCCGTGGTTCACGCGCCAGTTGAGCATTTGATTAAAGTCGCAGTCATACAGCACGCCGTCGTACCCGACGCTGATCAGGCTTCGGCACATGACTCCCTCGGCGTCAACAGGATTGAACGCACCGACGAGCTTCGTCATGTACGGTTCGTACAGTTCCGCCCGCTCAAGAAAATGTTTGAAGCGGTTGATCGGCATGTTGGTGATAACGTAGAGACTGTTGAAGACAATCCGGTGACGTTTCCACAGCTCATCCTTGAATTGCTTCTCGATTGCTGCTTGTGCCGGTGGAAGGTAGGCGCCAACGGGATTGTAGATAAGGATTGAGGATCAAACCTGTTTCTTCTTTTCCATAACCGAGTGCATTCAATCTGCGAAGCGATTCTATACTCTTTTCGAAAACACCCTGACCCCGCTGCGCGTCGGTCTCATGTTCCTGAAAGTACGGCAGCGATGAAATCACCTCACACTCATGCTCGCGGAAAAATTCCGGCAGGTACTCCATGTTCTTGCCGCTGACCGGATGCGGGTCGAGAGTGACCGTCAGATTGTGGCGGACCATAACGTGCTTGCCCAGCTTCTTGCCTTCAATAACAAAGTAATCAAAGTGATCACTTAGCTCCGGCGCGCCGCCCGTGATGTCGAGATTTTTGATTTGCGGATAACGCGCAAGAATTTCCAGGCAACGATCAACGCCTTCACGAGTCATCATCTCCGTGCGTTTGGGGCCCGCATCGACATGACAATGCTTGCACGCCTGGTTACACAGCTTGCCCACATTCACCTGAAACGTCTCAACGCTCAGGGGATTCAAATTCAGTTTGTGGTCGGCAAGCTTCTGTTCAAAATCCATTTCAACTCCCATTACATCGAAAGCTTTTCGACAATGTTGCGGCATTGCACCCCGTGAACAAGCGAAGCACCACCGCGCACCGCCGCAGTTACGTGAAGCGCTTCCGTCATCTGGTCCATGTTCACGCCGGTCTCCAGGCACTGGTTGGTATATGCATCGATGCAGTACGGACATTGGACAGTGTGTGCAACTCCCAAACCGATCAGGGACTTCTCCCGCTTCGTCAACGCTCCCTCTGTTGCCGTTGCCTCCATATACCACGCAATAAATTTGTCCCACAGATGCTTTTGGTTTTTTCCGATGTCGCCGAACTTGCCGAGATCTTTGGATTCGTAGTAGGATGACATGAAGACTCCGTTGATGAAATGTTTGTTGGATATTTTGCTGCTTGCGGTGTTACAACTTAGGCAAGACGTGGTGCAATTTCAAGACGATTTTGTTCTTGCCACGTATGCCTGATAGTCTTCCTCTGTATCAACATCTGCAAACTCCGAAAGCAAGGTATACGAGAGTTGAAGCGACTGAAGCCGATCGAGAGTTTGCTGCAGAACCTTTTCCGTGCTCCATTGAATTCCTTCGAACACGGGTTGCGCCGACTTCATTCCGAGAAGATAATATCCGTCGTCTGTCGAAGGGCCGAGAACAACATCATGACCGGCAAGTTGCTCGAATGCAGAATCAAGAGTAAGCGTATCGAGTTCCGGCACATCCGTTCCGATAATCACCGAGCGGTTCGCACCATCAGCAACCGTTTGCTCGAACGCGTTTGCCATTCTTTCTCCCAGAGTATCTCCCGCTTGTTCGAAGAAGAGAAAATCCCTGCCAACCCAACCGGCAGCTTCATCCTTTCCGGCTCCCGGCGCGAAGAACACATAGATGCGTACGCCCCGGGATTTCATAGCGTCGGCAAGTGTGAATGCGTGTTCGGCAAACCGCCTGTAAATTTCGGCGGCTTTCTCCATGCCGATGAATTGTCCCAAACGTGTTTTCACTTCACCGGCACGGGGAAACTTTGCAAAGATGATCAAAGAACGATCGTTCATGGTTGTATGTCAGCGTTGGCGGTTGACACGGTAAATTCCCCTTTTAGCAACTCCCATCCCAGCAAGCAATAAAAGGCAAATACTCGCCAACCAGCAGCCAATTGTTATCGACCCACAATCCTGTTGAGCGATACTGGTAAACAATTATGTTGCTCAGATTGGAAAGCCCGAGCAGTGCAAACACAGCCGTCGACCATCGTAACGCAAGCAGAGCTGCAAGCCACGTCAGATACCACGGCTGAACAACCGGCGCAAATATGATGAAGCCGAGAAACGACAGGAATACTTTTTCTTGCAGCGGCCTTTGGAGAAAGAAAACCATCAATAGCCAGCCGAGAAACAACACTGTACAAACCACGTGAGCATGCTCGTTGGAGTTCAGGATTTTATAGACGATAGCAAACATGGAACCGTTGAATTCAAACACGGAGTTGAACACTTTGAACGATTCGAACAGGCCGCCGGTCGGCTCCCAATACAGGAAGTATCCAATCACGAGCATTGCCAGCGGAATTAACGGCAGGAGAATCTTCTTCCATCCATTTTCGATACAAAAAAGAAATGGCGCAACGAAGAGAGGATACAACTTCGCAAGCACTGCCAATCCCAGCGAGAATGCGCCCGCAACATTTTTATTTCGGGAGATAAAATAAATACAGAGCAGCAGAAACGGAATTCCCAACGCATCGATGTGACCATCAAGGGCGAAATACATGATGGGGAGAGGCGACCAGGCGTAGAGTAAGACAGTTGATAGTTTGTCGAGTTTATAGAGTTTGGAGAGTTGAAAAAGAAGCAGGATCGTACCCAGGTCTGCAAGTACAAGAAGAAACTTCATGCCGGAGGGTGAGTCACCGAAGAGTTTGTAGGAGATGAAAAAAAAGCTTTGTGCCAGCGGCGGATAGATTGTCCGCATGGTAGGATGGTTGACGAGGGAAGGAAGTACATCCGTATGCAGCGCAGACAATGCCGGATCGTTGGGGGCGAATGCGAATGGATTTATTCCGTGCGCGGAAACTTTTCCATCCCACACATACCTGTAAATATCATCTGACCCAACGGCCGGGTGAAACACCAAGGTGAGCCGGAAGAGAATTGCAAAGCCAATAATCCATATTAAGTTACTTCTGTTCGTCCAGTCGGCTTCTTTCTTTCTAACCCAATAAACAAGGGATGCGTAGAGGAGAAAGGCGACAGCATTGACCACAATAAAAAGCAGAACCTCGTTCGGAGATTCTGACACAAAATAGAAACTGAGATACAGCATCTCGATGATCACGCCAACAAACATCAGCTTGTATTTGTTATTGCCGGCGAAGCGCCATGACTGAGATTGCTTTGTTGCAGTCCTCGCAATGACGTGATGGTTTTCCATCTCAGACTCTCACGAAGATATATTTGAAGATTGTGTAGAGGATTTTTGTCGAAGCGTTGATCGTTCCGGAAATCGTTCCGGTTACTTTGGACTTGCCGATGCGCTTCCGGTAACGCACCGGCACTTCCGTGCATTTCATCTTGAGCTTCGCTGCTTTCACTTGCATCTCCACAGTCCAGCCGAATGTAGGGTCGGACATATTCATTTTCTGAAAAGCACTGGTCTTGACCGCACGGAAAGGACCGAGATCCGTAAACGTATATCCCCAAAATAATCTTATAAGAAAACATGCAAGCTTGTTGCCGAAAATTGCTTGAGGAAGCATCGCGCCCGGAGTCCGTTCTCCCGTCATTCTCGAACCAATGACCAGATCGTAATCGTCTTCAATGATGGGTCGGATGATTTCGGGAAGCTGTTCAGGATGGTCGCTCATGTCGCCGTCCACGAATGCAAGAATGTCCGGATTGCTTTTCATGGCATACGCGATGCCGGTCAGACATGCATAGCCGTATCCCCGGCGCGACTCCGATAACACTGTCGCTCCGGCTTCGCAGGCGACTTCGGCGGTCCGATCATCTGAACCGTTATCAACAACGATGATTTTGGAAACCCAATCCTGCGGGAGCGCTTCAACAACGAAACGGATGGAGTGTTCTTCGTTCAGCGCGGGGATGATGACGGCGACCTTGCGTGCAGATTGGATTGAGTTCAACGAGTCGCTCACTGCTTCGAGTTCAAACTCCAATCGTAAGGCAGAAATTTGATCGTCGGAGGTGTGGCGGGGCGTATGGCAAGCGCATTCACAACGAACTTCTCCGCGGAACCATACTTCTTCACAAAGTCGCTGCCGTACCAACTGAAGAGTTCGGAAAGATGCAGCGTGTTCGACGCTTCATCGTAATCGTTTTTGGATTTGTCCCGGAGAAAGATCCTCGCGTTATCCTCCAGTTGTGTGTCCAGCCTTCTGCCTGTGTACGCCTCAGAACGGAGCGGTGGACAGCTGATCGCGGCACAGACGAGAGCCATGTGAATCCGCGGCTCGTCGAATTCCTTCCTGATGATCTCATGCTCGATCTGGTTCAGGCTGTACTGCCTCCCTCCGATTTCAATCCCAACAACATCCCACGGACCGGTCTCTCCCTGCTTGATGTCCCGAATGCTTTGCACAGGGAAGTGGTCGAGCACGAGTTTGATGGTGAATGCATTGTATGCATTAATCCAAAATGCTAGACGGTCCTGATCGTCTTTGATCTTCGCCGGTTTCACCGCACTGATCGTCTTCAGATATGCTGCAAAGCGCTCATCCTTCTTGATGGACGGATAGTCAACGGCGCCATTTACGACATACAGTTTCAACACATCATTGAAAAGTGCATGATCAACCGATGCCTGAGCGGATACAGTGAACAACGCAAAAACAAGACAAAGGGTCAGTTTAGAACTCATAAAGTACACTTCCTGCAAAGACAATCCCGCCGGCAACGTTCCTGCCGTGTGCTGCCGTTGCATATGAAAGCGAGATGCCGATTCTCTCTGTCGCCTTGAAGTAGAGCTTCGGAATGATAGCGAGATATTCCACATTATTGCCGTACAAGCCGAGTGCATTCGCCGTAACTTCTGCTACAGTTGCTCCCGCAGGCAGTGTTGGCTTGTTTGAGATTGATTCACGACCGGAAATCTGGAGAATAACATACAACCTGTTTTCGAAAAATCCATATCCGATCTCAACGCCATAGGGAATGTCGTACGAGAAATTGTTCCTGCGAAAGTTGAATCCGAGATCGGCGGTTATGTATAATGGAACAGGATAAAAGGACTTGCCTGCCACAAACCGCGGCGTAAGATTGAATTCACCATCGCCGAGGAACAAGCCATTTGCATCCGACCGGGAACCGACCGGCAGGCCGAACGATAATTCGGTCGCCAGAGCAACGTCGTTCATGTTCGACCACGTCCGACGGAGCGTCACGTCGATATCGCCGCTTCCACTGTTCGAGATGTTCGACCCACCGGGCAGGTGAGGAGTTGCGGAGAGAAATTTGAACGGAATCATTGTTGCCAGCGTGAACTCTTCGGGCAATCCGTACTCGGCATACACCTGCAACACATTGTCACGAACATCAACTCCGAGTGCTCGCTTCTCGGAATCATCGCCGTATGCTTTTTTGTAGCCGATGGTGCTGAAGCCAAGTTGAACCATGCCTGTCCCTTGCTTCCGGGACCACGGACCTCCATCAGCAGATGACGCGGCAATGCCAATACAGAAGAGCAAAAGAATCGGATGCGTTCGCTTCATAGAGCGTAGATCAGAATGTGTCAGGGAACCGGGCAAAACCCTTGTGACATCTGCCAGAGAACAGAAACAACGATTGCAGCAATGACAATTGCCATGTTGAGTTTCCGGACGAGCATTGACGAGATTAAGTTACAAAAGAATATCACAAAACCATCACGGCAAACGCCACCGTCTTCCATCGTTCGCGAGCATTTCGTCTGCCTCCTTCGGTCCCCACGTCCCGGCCGGATAATCGTAGACTTTCGATTCTTTATTCGAAACCCAGCCTTCGTGGATCGGTGTTATGAGTTGCCATGCAACTTCCACGCTGTCACCGCGGGCGTAGAGTGTCGGGTCGCCGAGCATGCAATCGAGAATCAACCGTGTGTACGCATCGGTGAGATGTCCGCCGAACGAGGAGCCGTAACGGAAATCCATTGTCACCGGCCGCATGCGCATCGCAGAACCGGGAATCTTAGAACTGAACTTGAGTGAAATTCCCTCATCCGGCTGCACGCGGATGACGATGTTATTCTGATCGAGGGAATCCATTGACAAGGCGGTGAACAAATGGTGCGGTGTCTTCTTAAACTGAATTGCTATTTCGGTCACGCGCTTGGGGTGGCGTTTGCCGGAGCGAACATAAAACGGCACATCGGCCCACCGCCAACTGTCAATCTGAAATTTCAACGCAACGTACGTTTCTGTCACGCTGGTCGGCGATACGCCGTGTTCGGTTCGGTACGCAGGCACTGCTTTGCCTCCTGCCGTGCCTACGGCATACTGACCGCGAATAGAATAGCGGTGTACTTCCTCGCGTTTGATTTCCCGGATCGCCTGAAACACTTTTTGTTTCTCATCGCGGACCTGTTGTGCATCGAAAAGAACCGGGGGTTCCATTGCCGTGAGGGCGAGGAGTTGCAGCATATGATTTTGAATCATGTCGCGCATTGCACCGGCGCCTTCATAGTAGCCGCCCCGATTTTCCACTCCAACCGTTTCCGCAGCAGTGATCTGCACGTGATCGATGTAGTTCCGGTTCCAGATAGGTTCAAAGATGCCGTTCGCGAATCGAAAGACCAGAAGATTTTGCACCGTCTCCTTGCCGAGATAGTGGTCGATGCGGTAGACCTGCGGTTCTTCGAAGATGTTAAGTACTTCTTTGTTGAGTTCGCGTGCAGAATTCAGATCGACGCCGAACGGCTTCTCAATGATGATGCGGACCCAATTGTGCGGCGTTGCCGGTTTATTCAGTTCGGCTTTACCAAGCCCATGCACGATCGGCAAGTACATGTTCGGCGGAGTTGAAAGATAGAAGAGATAATTTTCGCCGGCCTTGCGGTCACTGTCAATGTTTTTTAGTTCCTGCTTGAGTTTAAAAAATTCGTCCTCAATACTCGAATCGGCAGTCACATAAAACAAACCTTTGGCAAACGTATCCCACAGAATTTTCTCCGAGTCCTGAAGTCGCCCGAACTCTTTCATGGCTCCCAGCATGTACTCGCGGAACGAGTCGTTGGTCATCGCCGTGCGGCCAACTCCGACGATGGTGAAACCGGGGGGCAGCATTCCATCCCGCACAAGGTCGAAGATAGCGGGAATCAACTTTCGTTTGGTCAGGTCGCCCGAAGCCCCGAAGATAACCATCGTGCAGGGGTCGGGCATTTTTTCAATGCGGGTGGATTCGGCGAGAGGGTTTGGGAGATTGGATTGCATCGTGAGCACTGTGTTTGCTAATTGATTGGTTCGGAGTTTATTGCAGATGCAAGTCTAGGGAGCTTATTATTGCGAGGACTCAATCTCCACTGGCAACAGTTTTTCTAAATCAACGTGCTCGGACGCGTCAAGAATCTCGATGCCAACCAACTTCCCCGTTGCGCCGACGTCAAAGACAATGCCCTCAGCAACTTCGTTGCTCGTCACGTTTTGCTTACGCTCATCAAAACGCAAGTAGAGTAAATCGGTTTTCGAATCATAGTGTATTTTCATAATCAAGCACTCCAGACTGGGACATTCCCAAATCGAAAAGTGAAAATACTTACCACCAAGGCACGAAGACACAAAAGGTTTCTCGAAGGTTTTTTGAGTTTGAAATTCTCCGATCACTTTTTTCACCAGGAGAACACGGGAGGGTTGATTCCCCAAAAGAGCTTTTTTTCTTATGAATTCTTCGTGACTTCGTGTCTTTGTGGCAATTTTTTGTTTCCTGTTTTCGAGAATCTCCAAAGAAGACTCCACGCAAGTCTCTCACGTCTTTGGCTTCACCGCGTGGCCGCCAAATTCATTTCTCAACGCTGCAAGCATACGGTGAGCGAATGAGTTTTTATCCCGCGATGCAAATCTCATTTGCAACGAGAGCGTGAGAACAGGGGCCGGCACATCGCGTTCAATGGATTCAAATACCGTCCAGCGGCCTTCGCCGCTATCGGCAACCCAGGGTTCGAGTTTCTCGAGCTTCGGATCTTTTTCGAGTGCAGACTCGGCAAGCTCCAGCAGCCACGAACGGACAACGCTTCCCTGATTCCAAAGATGCGCAATTTTAGTTAAGTCCAAACCGTACGGCGATGCACGCAAGATGTCGAAACCTTCTGCGTATGCCTGCATCATGCCATACTCAATGCCGTTATGAATCATCTTTACAAGATGTCCGGACCCTCCGGCACCGCAATGAAGGAAGCCATCCGGCGGAGCGAGAGTTTTGAAAATGGGAGTCAGCCAATCCACTGCTTCCTTTTCGCCGCCCACCATAAGGCAGTAGCCATTCTTGAGGCCCCAGATGCCGCCGCTGGTGCCGCTATCGATGTACTGAATTCCTTTTGTTGCCAGATCGTTTCCCCGGCGGACTGTATCTTTGTAATACGAGTTGCCGCCATCGATAATTACATCACCTTTCGAAAGAAGGGGAATAAGATCTCTGATATTCTGCTCGACAGGCTCGCCCGAGGGAAC